>JAGCML010000052.1 GCA_017646485.1 Kiritimatiellia bacterium | reverse complement strand
GGCGATATTTTTCCACTCGTCTTGAAAGTGCTTATTGAATTCCTGAGGTTTGAAACTGGGCAGGGTGGCCATTCCCAGAATTTCACCCGTTTTGACGTGTTGAACAATAATCGTACCAGATTCTGCTTGGAATTTTGTGAGCGCATTGGAGAGCGCATTTTCAATAATGTACTGGATATTATTGTCAATGGTCAGGTAGATGTCTTTGCCGTGTTCGGGCTGCACTTCGTCAATGCGGCGCGAACGAATCTCGCGGCGTCGTCCATCATAGACCGCATGCACCATGCCGTTTGTGCCAGAGAGTTCCTTGTTAAAGCGTTGCTCAATGCCATAGACGCCTTCACCATCGTGATTGACAAAGCCTAAGACGTGGCAGAGGCGAGCGCCATTCGGGTAGGAACGGACCGAACGAACGGTCGCGATGCTAACACCTGCGATGCGATTGGTGGTGTTTGAGGGGTCTTTACGGCGTTGAAGTTCGTGAATGAGCGCGTCGTCTGTAATTGTGCAAATCTTGGTGTAGCGGCGGCCGCTGGCGTAGGCTTCAATGAGTTTTTCTTGATTGACGCCCAGCAATTCTGCGAGTTCAATGGGCAGATTGTCGCGGTCAATCTTTTTATTTTCCAGCGCAGGGTCTTGAGCGTCGATGGCCACTTCGCGACCTGAGACGCTCTCTGCTAAGACCACTCCATTTCGATCAAGAATTCGTCCGCGTAACCCTAAAAGTTCGTAGGTGTTGTCATACTTTCTTTCCCGATAGTCGGGGGACCGCGGAATGAAGACGTGTAAGTCAATCAATTCCCAGAAAACACGTAAAAAAACACCAAAGACGACCACAAGAATGATCGTCATCCAACGGTGTGCAATTTGGTGTGGATTGTTGGCCATACGGCGGCTGGGAGTGTCTTACGTATGCTCAATTAGCGTGGCGACGGGTAGTACGCTGTGGAGCATTTAGTTAGGAAAAATGTGGAATTGAATCAATTTCCAGAAAACACGTAAAAATATAGCGATGATGACCACAAGAATGATCATCATCCAACGATGTGCTGTTTGGCGTGCCTTGTTGTCCATACAACCTCCCAGAAGCGTCTTACGTATACTCAATTAGCGACGGCGACGAGAGGTGCGTTGAGTGGCATTGCGTGTGGAAGCGACACGACGCGTTTGGGGTTGTTCGCTTTTAGCAATGCGACTTTCTTGCAAGGAGGCATGAAGCGCTGCGGGAATTTCCATGCGTCCATCTTTACGCACAATAATGCTACGTTCTGGCGGCGCATAGGAGAGGCTCATGCCGTTCTGGCGAACGGCTTCATCAAGGCGCTTGGGTTCAATCAAATGATTCCAGTCCGCTGTTTGACGACGGAGAGAAGCGTCCAAAGAACGCTTTTCGTATTCAAGTTGCTTGACCTGTGTAGCGACCTGTTCTGCACTTAAATCAATGAAAATCGGCACAGACCATGGAATGATAGTGAAGGCACCCAAGACGATGCAGCCAAGGTGGGCCAACTTCAAATGATAGGTCTTCCGTCTACGATTCTGTTTTCTCATGGTTTAATCCTCCACGCGTCGCACGGCTCGGAGTTTGGCACTCCTTGCCCGTGGATTACTTTCAAGTTCTTCGGGCTGCCCGCAGACAGCTTTTTTCAAAATCAGTTCCGTTTTTGGCAAAATGCCACGCCACTCGCTGCCGCCTTGTTGCAAGGAAACTTCTTGGCCACAGTGCGCCTTAAAGGTCTGTTTAACCACACGGTCGGTCAAACTTTCAAAGGTCAAAATCGCCATAATGCCGCCGGGTTTGAGCAACCGAATGCCAGCTTCAAGTGCTCTGCGCAAGTCGCCCATCTCATCGTTAACCGCCATACGGAGTGCCTGGAAGACACGTGTGGCGGGGTGGCGCCCCTTTGTGTGGGCTGTTCCGACCGCTTTAGCGACACAGTCGGCAAGCTGCAAGGTGCGCGTGAAAGGGGCCTTCTGGCGTTCACGGTCAATTGCCTTGGCGATGGCATAAGCACGCTTTTCTTCACCCAATTCCTTGAAGAGCGTGGTCATTTCGGGAACGCTCAAACGGGCAACTAAGTCTGCCGCAGTTTCGCCAGCATCATTGCGCATGCGCATGTCCAAAGGGCCATCTTGGCGGAAGCTAAATCCACGCTCAGGGGTGTCTAACTGGTCACTGCTCACACCCAAATCAAGCAAAATGGCATCAACTTGTTCGAATCCATTTGCTTGCGCAATTGTTCCGATATCACCATGCGCGCCATGAACAAGGGTATGTGTGCCGGGAATTTGGTCGCGTAAGAGGTTGTTCTTTGCGCGAACTAAGGCCTCGCCATCACGATCAATCCCTAAAAGACGTCCGCTTTCGCCAGCCAGACGCATCACCGCAGAGGCATGGCCCGCTTGCCCAAGGGTGCCGTCAATATAGACGCATCCGGGCTGCGGATCAAGAGCCGCAATGGTTTCTTTCAGAAGGACCGGAATGTGCATAACACCTCAATTAGAAATCAAGTGCTGCCAAAGCCTCGCCCAATGCCACTTGGTCCACGGTTGTTTCAGGTGCACGATTTTCAGCAGCCCAAATTTCTCCGTAGGTTACGGCGCCAACAAATGCGATGCGTCCCTTAATTCCTGCGAATTCAAGCAGACGATCGCTAATGCGAATACGACCCTGCACGTCAATTGGCAACTGTTCGGTGTTTGCACCGATGATGCGCAACTTTTGTGCAACCGTTGGATCGGAAAAACGCTTTTCAAGCAATTTCGCTTGAATGCCCTGCATGCGTTCGTTCGTTAAAAGACGAAGACACTTTTCGTGCGGGTCGGCCATGACGAACACATACGCCGGTTTTCCCATCGCATCACGCCAACCTGATGGAATCGTTACACGACGTTTAGGGTCCAATGCGTGCATGGCGCTGCCTGAAAAAACAGCGTCTCCTTGCATTGTTTTAACCTCTGTGTTATTCGTCTCCATCATTTGACCTTTTGTGACACTATTAAACACTTTTCACCACCATGCCGTCAAGCGAAAAGAAAATATTTTTTTATTTACCTTAAAAAATGCCCTTTTTTGATTAAAAAGAATCGAAAAAGTTGAAAAAATGACCCTTTTTTGAGGGGCAATGCGATGGGGCTCGGGTGACCTCACGCCACCTGCGTATGTCAAAGCAATCTTTTTATCGTTAAAACATTGACACTATGCCCCACAGAAGAGAATTGTTTGGGGAGAAGGTGGGGTGATAAAATGGGTGATGAATGGGTCCTGAATATCAGACGAATAGAGGCTTGATATTGAGCAGACGAGTGCAATGACAGCACGTGGGTGTTCCTTGCGTTTACCTTCGCAATCGGACGCTAAAAATGCCTGTAGGAATGGAACGAAAAGCGCCTTGTGTTTTCGCTCGTGATAAGTGAGTAAAACTGGATTATGATTGCGCACAAGGTGCTTTTGTATTTGCGCTTAATGTAAAAAAGGAAGGTAGTAGGTCTGGGACTTCATATTTAGATAAGTCTGAAATGTTACATTTAGATAAATGGTTCAAGTCCCATGTGTGTGGGTAAATTTTCTTCTAAAACATCTCTTTAAAAGAGGTACGTGATTTTCATACGCTAATGCTTTGCTGCTGATGCGGGGCGGACGTTGTCCGCACGGTACAGCTGCGCGTTACATTAACCGGGGGAGACGCTTGTTTACTCGTTCACCCCCGTCTGTCATTTGTTGCCCTTATTTCCTGCGCTTTGCGATTCGCAGGGTTTGCGAATTTACCTTTGCGAGCGAGGGCGCATTCGTAGGGCTGTCGTTTAATGATGAATGACTTATTTCGATGGAAGCGCTGAGGCACTCATCTGAGGGGACACCCCAGGTCCTTAGGTGAGGCGCTCGTAGATCCCCACACACATGTGGGACTTGAATCAAAAGATTGGATGATACAAAAAAGAATCACCCTGGAGAGCCAAGGTGATTCTTTTCTATTAATAGGTTGCTCTTTTACGCTACGCCGTGCTTGGAAGCATTCGCATAGAATTCCAAGAGGTGCTTGATTTCGGGGCACTGGGGGAGTTCGTTGGCAACGCGTTCCAGGGCGACCGAGCGAGGCAAGCCTTCAGAGTAGATAATCTGGTAGGCATCCTTGAGCGCACCAAAGGCTTCGGGGGTGAAGTTCTCAGGATGACGGCGAATGGCCACAGAGTTGAGGCCACGCACAACCAAGTTGTCCACACCCATGGTGAGCATGTAGGGAGGCGCATCCTTACGGAGGTGAGTGCCGCCACCAACCATTGCGAAGGTGCCGACGTGGGTGAACTGCAAGAGTGCAGAGGTGCCGCCGATGATAGCATGGTCTTCCACGGTGCATTCGCCTGCGATTTGGACACCATTGGACATGATGATGTGATTGCCAAGGACGCAACCGTGGGCGATGTGGCAGTAGGCCATAATCAAGCAGTCGGAGCCGATGACGGTCTTGGTGCCGTCCATGGTACCCAAGTGGATGGTTGCACATTCACGGATGACGGTGCGGTAGCCAATTTCCACATAGGTGATGTTGCCAGGCTTCCATTTAAGGTCCTGGGTCTTCATGCCGACGCAAGCCTGCGGGAAGATTTCGCAGTCTTCACCAATGGTGGTGTGACCTTCAACCGTAGCATGATGATGCAACTTTGTGCCACGACCAATAGTAACGTCTGGACCAACGTATGCAAAAGGACCGACTTCAGCTTCGGGATGGATTTTTGCACCTTCGCAGATATAAGCGAGTGGATGAATAGCCATGGTGAACTCCTTATTGATTTTTCGGAATGAGAATAAAAGCGGTGACAAAACAGATGACCACGGGGGTCCAGACCAAGAGCCACGGTACTGCGGCGGGCTTGGTGGCAAGGGCTTCTGAAAGAAGGATAAAGAGGAAGAAGGCGATGCCGATGGTGAGCCCCATCACCATGCCCTTGGAGGATTCTTTACGCTGTGCTTGGCATCCCATCGGGACACCCACTAAAACGAAGCAGAAGGAGGAAAGCGCCCAGACTAAACGATAGTTGAGGAGGAACTTGAGTCGGCAATGCCACTTTGCGGCGGCTTTCTCGGAGATGGGTTGCTGATCTTTGTCGGTTTTTTGTTGCGGCTTACGTGCAAGTTTGAGTTGTTGCTTGGCGTCACGTTCAGCTTCGCAGAGTTCTTGGAAGTCGAAATCTTTGGGCTTCTTGAGATATTTCTTGGTACGGGAGACGACGTCTTTGCAGCGATAGGTAAATTCTTTGAAGGTTGCCGTACCGATAATCCCTTCGTCTGGAGGAGTGATGGTGGCATCAAAGAGGGTGAAGACGAGGTCGCTACCATCGGCTCGCATGTTTGCGCTGTCGGCTTGAATTTCACGCAAAAAGCCATCGCGGCGATCGATTGCGAGGAGTTTAAAGAGTTGGGTGTAACCTTTGCCATT
>JAGCML010000051.1 GCA_017646485.1 Kiritimatiellia bacterium | reverse complement strand
CGCATCCCGTCCAGTCTTCCTCTGGGGCGACTTCACGGATGAGGGTGGAGGCAGGGTCAGTGGGATCGCCGGTGTAAAGGCCGTCAACCGAGGAGAGGATGACGAGCTGATCTGCCTCGAGGAGGGTGGCTAAGAGGCCGGCGAGTTCATCGTTGTCGGTGAACATGAGGGACTCCACGCTAACGGTGTCATTTTCATTGACCACAGGCAGAATGCCATAGGCGAAGAGCGCATGGATGCACTGACGCATATTGGTGGTGTGTTCTGGCGAAGAGAAGTCATTCTTTGTGACCAGAATCTGACCAATATTGAGCCCATTCGCGGCGAAAAGGGCGCGATAGGTATCAATTAAAACGGTCTGGCCCACGGCACTTAAAACTTGACGACGCGCCACGGCTTCCACCGTTTTGGGCAACGAAACCTGCGCTTTACCTGCCGCCACTGCACCCGAAGTGACGAGGACCACTTGGTGACCCTGTTCGTGTAAGGCGGTGATTTCATCTGCGAGCGCAGCCATACGGGCAATGCTCAGACGGCCATCGGCACGCGTGAGGACATTGGAGCCGAGTTTAACAATAATTCTCATTGCTTTTCTTTCGGTAAAGAGGCTAACAATCCACGGATGGTGGCGGCAGAAAATCCGGCTTGTTCTAAAGCGTTTAATCCACGCACGGTGAGGCCTCCAGGGGTGCAAATACGGTCAATTTCAGACTCAGCGGTTGCGCCTGGCTGTCGCATGAGGGCCACGGCGCCAGCCATCACTTGGGCGAAGACAGCTGCACTTTGGTCAGCGGTCAAGCCCATCTGAACGCCAGCGCACTGCGCCGCACGCAAGAAGCGTAAGGCATGGGCGATGCCACATCCCGCTAAAGCCGTCAGGGCATCCATCTTTGATTCCTCAACCGGCACGATAAGGCCCAACGGAGCCAAGAGGGATTGGGCGCGTTCAAGGGCGGAGGAGGTGTCAGATGCGATGGCAATCACCCCCTCGTTGAGGGCGACAGCGGTATTGGGCATCGTGCGAACAGCCTGGACTTCGGGTGGAAGGAGGGCGCGTAATTGGGCGACTGTCACCCCGGCCGCCACAGAGAGGACGAGCGTCTCGGGACGCAATACGGGCGCCAAGGTCCGCAAGACCTCTTCAACTTGCCAGGGTTTGACGGCCACAATGACGACAGATGCGGCTTGAACTGCGAGCGCATTGTCGGTGAGGAGTCTAACGCCCAAGGCTTGGAGTTCGGGATGTTTCTCGGGATTTCGGCAGGTAAGGGTGAGCGATTCTGGTGGGAGGCCACTCTGCAAGAGACCTTTGGCAAGGGCTCCGCCCATGTTGCCTGCGCCTAAGATGGCAATGTTCATGATGTGAATCTCGTTTGAATTTGCCGATGAAAGGGTTGAAAATGAAGAACGCTTCGTTGCTCCTGTGAGGGATAAGACGAAGCGTTCTGCGTTATTCGCGGTGCGCCTCGATTAGGCTTCGGCTGGAGCGAAGAGCGTCTTGATGGCATCAGCCACCTTCTGGCGTGCGGCCTCGGCAGTGTCGGCGAGGGTTTGGGCACGTGTGAGCAACTCATCGTAGTTGATGCCCGCGGTACCACCGAGGTGGGTCTTCTGTGCGATGACGGCATCGGGGTCCATGCCACGGAGATCTTCCAAGTGGTCACGCACCTGATG
>JAGCML010000050.1 GCA_017646485.1 Kiritimatiellia bacterium | reverse complement strand
CACGCTCACCTTTGCCTATGGCCAACGTCATGCCTTAGAGGTGCAACTCGCCGAAACTATCGCCGCCGAACTCGGTGTGGCCTCACACAAAACCTTGGCCATTGATTGGTATCGTGACATCACCTCAAATGCGTTGATGGATACCACGACGCCCATTGCCAAAGACGAAGGTGCCACCACGCCCAATACCTTTGTGGAAGGTCGCAATGCGCTCTTTCTTTTAGCTGCGGCGATCTATGCGAAGAGTAAGGGCATTTTGGATTTAATGATTGGGGTAAGCGAAGCCGACTTTAGCGGTTACCCCGACTGTCGCGAGGTCTTTATTCGCTCGATGAATACCACGCTCAACCTGGCCATGGATTGCGAATTTACCATTCATGCGCCCCTTCAACACATGACCAAGGCCGAAGAGTGGGCACTCGCAGATCGTTTAGGATGTTTAGACTTCATCCGTGAGCGCACGCTCACCTGCTATGAAGGCATTCCAGGTGACGGTTGCGGCAAGTGTCCTGCCTGCCAATTGCGTGCGGCAGGATTAAAGACCTATTTAGCCTCGCGTGGTGCTTAATTTGATTCGTTAAAAAATGCTCATTGCTATGTTTCAAACACGCTCCCCATTGAACCTGCTGCGTACGCTCTTCGCGGCCCTCGTCTGCCTTGGCGGCCTCCTCCCCAGCCTTGCCAAAGCTGAAGGCCCCACCTTCCGTCGCGCCCAACCCTCCATCAATACGCTCGATCCTGCACATGGGTCTGACACAAGTGTCAATAGTGCGATGTCACTCATCTTCCAACCCTTATTGGAATATGACTACACAGCGCGCCCCTATCGTCTGATTCCCGGTGCAGCCACTGCAATCCCTGCGCCTGAAGCCGATGGGAAAACGTATATCTTCAAATTGCGTGAAGCGTACTATGTGGATGATCCGTGCTTCGGTGGGAAACGTCGAAAGGTGACGGCGCATGACTTTGTTTACGGCTGGAAACGCTTAGCCGACCGCCAAGTGGGTGGTTCGGGCGAATGGCTCATCAGTGGCATCAAAGGCATGAGCGACTTCGCCGAAGCCTCCTCTGGTGAAGCCCCCACCGATTACACACGCGAAGTCGCAGGCCTCAAAGCGCTTGATGATGAGACGCTGCGTGTGGAATTGGAGCGCCCCAGCAATCAATTCCTCTATTTCTTGACCATGTGTTACATGGCCCCCGTGCCTGAAGAGGCCGTGGCCTACTATGGCCAACGCGGCTTAGCCGAACACCCCGTGGGCGCCGGTGCCTACAAACTGCGTTCGTGGTGGCGTGGCTACGAAATGATCTTCGACCGCAATCCGGAATGGCATGGTTGGGAAGGGCTTAATCCACAGGCGGCAGAGCAACCCTTTGAGACGATTCGTTACCCCATCGTGAAGGACGCTTCCACGCAGTGGTTGATGTTGCTCACGGGTCAATTGGACTTCTTAGAGCAGATTGACCGCAATAACATGGATATCGCCATTGACCCCGACATGGGCCTTTCGCCAGCCTTAAAGGCGCGTGGCATCCAACTCTTCACCTCGCCCACGCTCAAGCTTTACTACTTAGGCATCAACATGGATGACCCCGTGCTGGGCAAGAACAAGGCATTGCGTCAGGCCATTAATGCCGCCTTTGATACGGCGCGTTGGGAAACCTACTACCGCGGACGCGTTCGCGCATTGAATACCATCGCACCACCACACTTACAAGATGCGCTTCAGTCCCCCTTCCCCTACGCCTTCAATACCGAAAAAGCACGCCAACTCATGGTGGAAGCGGGTTATCCAGGCGGCATTAATCCTGCGACCGGCAAGCCGCTCGTCCTCACGGTGGAAGTGGGTAATGCCACGCAAGATACGACCGAGTCTATGGAATTGGTCGCCTCCTTTTTGAGTTCGATTGGGATTAAGTTGGAAATCTCCGTGAACACTTGGCAAGCCATGCTTGAAAAGGTGCGGTTACGCCAGGCACAGCTCTTCCTGATGGGATGGGTGGGAGATTATCCTGACATCGAAACCTTTATGCAGCTCTTCCTCTCGCGCAACCAAAGCCCAGGACCGAATCGTTCGAACTATGTCAATCCAGAGGTTGACCGCTACTACGACATCGCTGTCGCCTCTCAAAATCCGGCAGAAATTACCACCTGTTGGGAAAAGGTGCAACAGATTGTGTTGGAAGACTGCCCCTGGGTCTTGCTCCACTATGCCCTTGATTTCTCGCTCGTCAACGAACGTGTTTTGAATTATCAACCCCACAACTTCCCCTACGGCATGGAGAAGTACTACCGCGTGCGGGTCACCCCTCCAGCAAACTAACCACCCTCTTTTTACAATCAGAAAGCAGCACTATGAATACTGACATCTTTGAAGGCAAGACCCTCTTAATCACCGGTGGCACAGGTAGCTTCGGCAACGCAGTCCTTAAGCGTTTCCTCAATTCAAGCGTGAAGGAAATCCGCATTTTCTCACGTGACGAAAAGAAGCAGGATGACATGCGTCACGCCTTGCAAAGCACCAAGATCAAGTACTACATCGGTGACATCCGTGATCGTCAGAGCGTGGATGTGGCGATGGAAGGCGTAGATTACGTCTTCTCTGCGGCCGCACTCAAGCAGGTGCCGAGTTGCGAATTCTTCCCCTTGCAAGCGGTGCAGACCAATGTTTTGGGCACCAACAATGTAATTGAATCGGCCATCGCCCATGGCGTCAAGCGTGTCGTCGTGCTCTCTACCGATAAGGCCGCCTATCCGATTAACGCCAT
>JAGCML010000005.1 GCA_017646485.1 Kiritimatiellia bacterium | reverse complement strand
TGGACGCCTCGCCGATGTTGCCCCCCACTGGCATGTTAGGCGGGCCTGCGCATCCGCCAATCCAACCCGTTGAAATGCCGCCTGAACTCTCTGAGAAGTTGGAAGACTTCCTCTCAAAGGCCGATGATTTCTTTGGGCAAGACCCCGACATGCCACCGATTCCAGAGGAGATCACCTCCTCCTTTAAGCGTTGCCCTCGGTGTGGCAAGGCCCTTGGAGAAGTGCGCACCGGAGGTCCGCTGGGTTGCGCGCAGTGCTACGAAGCCTTCCGTGAAGAACTCAAAGAGATTTTCTCCGATTTGCAAGGGTGCACCACCTACCAGGGTGAAACGCCGACCTGGGTCGCAGGTAAGTTTCGCATTCGCGACTTGAAGCGCCAACTCAATGACGCCATCGTGGGCGAACGCTTTGACGAAGCCAAACGTCTCTCACAAGAATTAGCTGCGCTACAAGCAGAAGCAGACGCTCCGACGGAGGATGACGATGAAAATTGACACCCTCTCGCGTGAGCACGCCTTAAAGTTGACCTGCCTCAAAACGCAGATTACGCTTGTGCGTAATGTCGCAGACTATCCTTTCCCCACGCGCAATGCCACTGGACCAACGCCTCCGCTAAATCAATGGTTGGAACAACTCGCTGCGGTTCACCCCTTTGAAGACCTCACGGGCACCGATTTCGCCGCAACAGCCTCCTCCTGCCGTTATGGTTTAGCAGATACCGAAGACCAAGGCCCCGCCTATCGCCTCTTGGAATTTACCGTCACCGAAGGCGAGGTCACCCACACCATCTTCTGCGAATTGATGGCGGGCAACCACTTCACCTTCTCGATGACAGGACCTGAAATTGATTTCACAGAACGCATCGCCTTCTTAGAACGCTTTGTGGACCGTTTTGCACCTGTCTTCAATTTCGCCTACGACGAACAATTCGGTTACCTCACCACGCTCCCCACCATGACGGGAACAGGTCTGCGTATTCGGAGTTGGATGCATCTGCCAGGCTTGTCCTATTTGGACTACCTACGCCAGATGGTGCAAACTGCGGAAGTCAAAGGCATCTTCACGGAATACATGCCGGGAGAAGAACCGCCGCCTGGCGACCTCTTCATCTTCTTCAATCGGTTCTCTTTGAACCTGCCCCTCGCGACCATCGTTCGCGATTACCAGACCTTCCTCTTTCGCTTAGCAAAGCAGGAAATCAAAGCGCGCATACGCTTGGCCTATGATCGTGTAGAACACTTATACGACGAAGTCATCCGCATGCGCCTCATCGCTGGGCACTCCAATTTGATTGCCGAACGCGAAGCGCTCAACCTGCTCTCCTCGTATTACATCGCTTGCACCACAGGGGCCATCAAACCCATCAATTTAGGGTTTGAGGCAGAAGAGTGCTTTGATGTCGTGCGTGATGCGCTCCATCTGATCGTCCTTCCCAAGGTGATTTCGCCAACGGCAATCCAAACCCTGCCAGCCGTTTACCAACAGCTCTCCACCCCTGTCCCCAATCCAGACGTTTTGAGAGCGCTTTGGTGTCGTAAGCTCGCCAAGGTTAAATTCACCCCTCAATTTTTACGTCGAGTCAACCGCCAATGAAACGTTTCTTCCTCCTTCCCCTCCTCACCCTCTGCGCAGTGACCCTTCATGCAGAAAGTGCCATCGAAGGACTCTCGCCTCAGATGATTCTGATTCAAGCGCGCAGCATGTTCCCTCAGGAAAACATTGAAATCACTGGAACGCTTGAGACGGCAGAGGCGCGAGGTCAAAATGAAGTGGTGCGCCCCTACACGCTCTCCTTGGATTGGACCGATGGCAATCCCGAGGCGACTTGTACCGTCTTTGATGAAAAGTTGGAGACGGCGGTGCAGTGTGCCCACTTGGTCCGTCGCCAAGGACAAACCACCCTTGCGCTTACCGCCTCCGATGGAACGGTCACGGAAAATGTCCGCCTCAACACCCCCGTGGGCGATAGCGATCTCACCTGGGTCGACCTCACCTTCAACTACCTCTGGTGGAAAGAGGTCAAACAATTGTCCGAAGACGAATGCTCTACACGCAATCTCAAAACACGTCAAGGCGGCCGTAATTGCGTTATCTTAGAAGCCACGTCGCCTGACAACATTTCGGGGCTCAATACCGTCCTCCTCTGGATTGACATCTCCACGGGTTACCTCGTGCAAACCGAACAAACCGACCAACACGGAAAGCCGGTTCGTCGCATGTGGGTGCAGCGCATCGGCCGCGAAGAGGGACGATGGGTGCCCCGTGAATTCCGCATCCAACGCACAGGAATGCGCCGCGTCACGAAGTTAGTTATTTCAACCATTCATTCTGCTTCGTTCTCTGTTGAGGAAAACTGACATGGAAAACAATAAGCATCCGCTCACCTTTTCACCGGCTCAAAACCGAATTATCACCGCCTCCCTCACCCTCCTCTGCGGAACCACGCTCATTGTGGGCGCCGTACTCTGCTTGATGGGACTGCTCAAGGGATTGACCTTCTTCCTGAATATCGTCGGGCCTGTGATTGTGGCCTTCTTCCTCAGTCTCTTGACGCGCCCTTGGTACGCCCGCTTGCGAAAGTGGTTTGGCGGACGCGATGCGCTTGCCGTTCTGGCCTTCTCGCTCTCCTTCCTCATTCCGCTCACGCTCCTCTGTTGGTTCTTTGGCGCCTTCATCATTGAACAGGGGAGCAACCTCGCACACGCCTTGCCCCGCATTTTGGAAGGGATTCGCCAAGCCCTCACGAAGGCCTTCCCCGACTCGGCAGATGTCGTAGGCAACATCCTCCCCAATCTCACCGATGTCTTAGGTCAAGATGGCGCACTCTCCTGGTCGAAACTCATGGAAGTCGCCGGCAAGGGGGTGCACATGGGGGGCGCAGTCTTCTCGGCAGGCTCGGCTGCAATGTTGTGGTTGCTCACCTTCTTCTACTGGATTATCTTTGTGATGAAGGAACCCCTGAGCGGCGAAGCCTTCGCCCAACGTCTCCCCTTCATCAGCAATGGCGGTCGCATCGCGATGGCGCGTTACTTCAAAAACTTCAATGACATCATGGTCTCCTACTTCCGTGGGCAGATTATTGATGTCTCCATCCAGGGCGTGCTCTATGGCACCGCCTTCCAACTCTTCGGCCTGCCCAATGGTTTCATCATCGGCTTTGTGCTCGGCCTGCTCAATTTGATCCCCTACCTTGGCGTGATGTCAGGTCTCTGTGTGGCCTTACCTGTGGCCTTTTTCCACGCAGGCTTTGCCTACACCTGCGGTATCTTCGCCGTCTTTTGTGTCATCCAGACCTTTGATGGCTACGTCATGCAACCCTACATCCAGGGCGACCGCATGAAACTCTCCGCCTGGCAAATCGTCTTCGCCCTCCTCTTCTGGACCCAACTCGGCGGATTCTTAGGATTGCTCCTCGCAATTCCGCTCACCGCCTTCGTCAAGGCGTCCTGGGATGAATGGCGCGACTCCACGGAACGTTTTGTACATATGCCTGAAGAAACAACTGAAGTTGTAAAGAAGGATAAAGCTCATGTCAGCTGAACTTAGTGTATCACTCCTCGCCATCGTGCTCCTCCTCATCGGCGGTGCACTTATCCTCCCACAAGCCGAGAGCGCCTTACTGAAACTGCCCCGACACAAACTGGCGGGCATACTCCTCACGGCGCTCTGCATGGGATGGACGTGTTGGACATTATTGCATCACCCGATTGACTTTTTGGCCTTCCTCACGCCCACCAAAATTGTCATTGGCGGCCTCATCCTCACGCCACTCATCTGTCTCTTTTTGGACAATCTCCTCTGCGCAAGAGCGCTTGGCGGACTCATGATGTTGTGGCCGACGCCCATCATTCTGGCGACGCGCGATTATGTCACAACGCTTCGTTTAATCCCAATTACCCTCGGCTACATTAGCCTTACGCTTGGGATGGTCGCAGTCTTTCACCCTTGGACTGTTCGCATGACCTGCGAACGCCTTTCGGAATATCGCACACTCCGTCTCACGGTGGCGGCGGTTCTCCTTTTGGCAGGCGTCCTTTGTTTCATTTCTGTAGGTTCCTTTGGAAAGGTGGTCGGACATTGAGTATTCTCTTCCGTTATGTTCTGCGCAGCTTAGCCATCCCAGCGTCGATGTGTTTCTTAGGGCTCCGCGCGCTCACATTGCTCTTTATGAGCTTTGACCTCATCGGTGCATTCTTTGATCCGAAGTCGGCCGTCACGTTCATGGTGGCGTGCGACTTCATCTTGGGCACCTTGTCGATGTACTTGGAATGGCTGCTCCCCGCAGTCTTCCTCCTGTCGACCTTATACACGATGTGGCACTTCTGCCGCCATAGCGAATTAATCGCCATGCGCGCTGGCGGCATCGGGATGTCGACCATTACC
>JAGCML010000049.1 GCA_017646485.1 Kiritimatiellia bacterium | reverse complement strand
TCCCTTGCTGGCGGCGGATTTTGGTGGTATAAAAATCGTCCCAAAACGGCACAGGCGAAGATTGCCTACAAGACCGAAGCCGTCACCCGTGGCAAAACCACACAGACTATCCTTGCCACAGGCACCATTGAACCCGAAGACTTAATTGATATCGGTGCGCAGGTCACAGGTCAAATCATGAAGTTCGGCACAGACACCAATGGAAAAGAGGTCGACTACTGTTCTGAAGTGAAGAAGGGCCAACTCCTCGCGCGCATTGATGATGTCACCTACAAGGCCGAAGTCACCATTTCAAAGGCCAACCTCACCACGGCCAATGCCCAACTCGCTGGCGCGCAAGCCGACGCCGCCCAACTCAATGCGAAGTTGCGCCAAGCCGAACGCGAATGGAAGCGTGCCCAACAATTAGGCGTGGGTGACGCCGTCTCCCAAAAGGACTACGATGCCTACTTGAGCGCCTACGAAGTTGCCAAGGCCAATCTCAATGTCGGTGAAGCCAAAATCAAACAGGCCGAGGCCGCCATCGCCCAGGCGCAGGCCCAACTCGAAAAGGCCGAACGTAATCTCTCCTACTGCGACATCCTCTCCACCGTTGATGGCATCATCATTGACCGTCGCGTCAACATCGGCCAGACGGTGACCGCCTCCATGAGCACCCCCTCGCTCTTCTTAGTGGCCAAAGACCTGCGTAAGATTGAAATCTGGGTTCCCGTGAATGAGGCCGATATCGGCGCCATCAAGATTGGGCAACGCGTTCGTTTCACGGTCGATGCCTTCCCTGAGCACGATTTCGAGGGTAAGGTCGCCCGCATCCGCCTCAATGCCTCAATGAGCTCAAACGTGGTCACCTACACCGTCGAAGTCGCCACAGAAAATCCAGACTCCATCTTGCTCCCCTACCTCACGGCCAACGTGAGCTTTATCCTCGCAGAATCGCCCGCTGACTCCCTCCTCGTGCCTGCCGCCGCACTGCGTTGGCGCCCTGAGGGTTGGACGCCACCCGCTGGCAACGAGAAGAAGGACTACGTCTTTGTGCAGGACGAACAGGGCCACCCAGTGCCCGTAGAAGTGACCTGCGGCGTGTGCGACGACATCAATGCCGCCATCACCACCGACAAACTCGAAGCAGATGACATGGTCATCACCGGCACCCTCACCATTATTGAAGTGCAACAAGCCGCCGCCGCTGGGCAAAATCCCTTCATGCCCAAGCCGCCACGTTGGGGTCGCCGTCGCTAAGTCCGCAATGAAAGGAGTGCTCATGAACACCCTCTCTGCTGCACCCGCGTTGATTGAATTAAAGAACCTCACCAAAAATTACCTCTTAGGAGACGTGGAGGTACCCGTCTTAAAGGGCATTTCCATGAAGATCCATGAGGGCACGCTCTTGGCATTGATGGGGCCTTCAGGGGGTGGCAAATCCACCTTAATGAATATCCTCGGCTTTTTAGACACCCTCTCTGGCGGCCAATATCTACTGGATGGCAAGGATGTGAGTACGCTCTCTTCCAATGCTCGTGCTGATCTCCGAAATGAACGTATCGGGTTCGTCTTCCAAAACTTCAATCTCTTAGCGCGCACTTCCGCTCTGAAGAATGTGATGATGCCCTTGGAATACGCCAAAAACAAAGTCTCCCCCAAGGAACAACGCGCCTGGGCCGAACACCTTTTAGAGCGCGTCGGCCTCAAGGAGCGCATGGATCACCATCCCTCGCAAATGAGCGGTGGCCAACAGCAACGCGTCGCCATCGCCCGTGCCCTCATCAATCGCCCCAAGATCCTCTTCGCCGACGAACCCACAGGCAACCTGGACTCCAAAACCTCTGAGGAGGTCTTGCAGATGTTCCAAGAGCTCAACGCAAACGAAGGCATCACCATTGTCTTGGTTACCCACTCCCCTGAAGTGGGCGCCTTTGCGAAAGAGGCCTACCACATTAAAGACGGCTTAATGGTCGACGGCACCTACTAAGTGCGGAAAGCGAAAACGCTATGGATTTATTACGACAGATTCTATCGGCCTTTGTCTCGCTCCGACGCAACGTCCTACGTTCGCTCCTCACCATGTTGGGCATTGTTATCGGTGTCGGCGTGGTGATTACAATGATGGAAATCGGTGCAGGTGCCGCAAAGTCGATTAAGAGTTCCATCTCCAATATGGGCACCAACGTCATGATGATTTGGCCCTCGGCAGTGAAAACCTCTGGCATTAGCTCTGGCGCAGGCGGTTCTGTGACCCTGACCGAAGCGGACTGCGCAGCCATCGCAGCAGAGTGTCTCTCGGTTGAGGCTGCCTCGCCCACCCTCTCTCGCCGTGGCATCCAGGCCATCGCTGGCAACCGCAACTGGACCCCTTTCACCGTCTATTCGGGCAACGAAGATTACTTCACCGTCCAATCTTGGAAGACGCCCGAAAGCGGTCGCTACTTCACCAAACGCGAAGTCGACACCGCCGCCTGTGTTTGCGTCATTGGGCAGACAGTAAAGGAGGAACTCTTCCCCGGTGAGAACCCCGTTGGACGTGACTTACGCCTCAATAGCGTGCTCTTCAAGGTCATCGGCGTCTTACCCCGAAAGGGCGCCAACATGATGGGCATGGACCAAGATGACACCGTCGTGGTGCCTTGGCGCACAATGCGCAACCGTCTTTCGCGTTCGGGTTCCTCCGCCACTGGCGCCGGCGCAAGTAGTTCCACCACCTCCAGCGCCTCCACCACCAGTTCGGTTTACCCCGAAAACACCACCACGATTTACCCCGCACGCGATAGCGTCCAGGCCAAAAACTATCCCCTGCCCATCCGCTTTAACAATATCGACCAAATCACCTGTTCGGCCAAATCCCCCGAACAAGTTGCCGACGCCATGATGCAAATCACCGCAGTCTTGCGTCGTCGCCACCACATCGCCCCTGGCATGCCTAATGACTTCCAGATTCGCGACATGTCTGAAATGTTAAAGACCATGACCTCCACCAGCGGATTGATGACCTCCCTCCTCTTGATTGTCGCCCTCCTCTCTCTCGTCGTCGGCGGTGTAGGCATCATGAATATCATGCTCGTCAGCGTCACCGAACGCACCCGAGAGATTGGCCTGCGCATGGCAGTGGGCGCACGCGGTTCACGCATCCTGACCCAATTCCTCATTGAGTCTGTCCTCCTCTGCTTAATGGGCGGCATCGTCGGCATCGGTGCGGGACGTTGCGCCTCGATTATCATTGCTAAGGTGCTTCACTGGCCCGTGAGCGTCTCCCTCAATGCCATCCTGCTCTCCGCAGGCATCTCTGCCGCGATTGGCGTGGTCTTCGGCTTCTACCCAGCCTGGCGTGCTAGCCGTCTCAACCCCATTGATGCGCTCCGCCACGAATAACCCACGGAAGATTGAACCATGATTCCCGAAACCCTCCTCACCGCTGCACGCCAAGCCGCCCAAAAGGCCTACGCGCCCTACTCGCACTTTACCGTTGGAGCAGCACTCCTGACGGCGGGCGGGAAAATCTACACCGGTTGCAACGTCGAAAACGGCTCCTATGGTCTTACCGTCTGTGCCGAACGCATTGCCCTCTTCTCCGCCATCGCCGCTGGCGAACGCGACTTCGTGGCGCTCGCCCTAAGCGCGCCACAGGCTGTCACCCCTTGCGGTGCCTGCCGCCAAGTCCTCGCAGAGTTCTGCGCACCCACCTTGCCCATCGCCATCACTGACCACGAGGGCAAAACCCTCCGCACCACGACCTTTGGCGAACTCTTTCCCGATCCCTTTGCATTCCATGCCGAGGCAGATGCACCCTCCACCGCTCCTACCCAGAAACCCTAATTCATGTCCGCACCTGTCCTCTCCACAACCCGTTGGCATGCCGCTCCAGAGCCCAATGCCGAGACGCTTGCCGCCATCCATGCGCAATACAATCTCCACCCCGCCATTGCCCGCATCGCGGCTCGTCGCATCGCCTCGATTGACGATATTACCGACTGGTTCTCGCCCCTTGTGGCCCCCTTTTGCGACCCCATGCAGTTCACTGGGATGCAAGAGACCGTCACCGCACTCCACCGCGCCCTCACTGAACGTCGCCACATCGTAATCTTTGGCGACTATGATACCGACGGCATCACCGCCACCACCCTCCTCACCCAGGCCCTTAAACAGTGCGACGCACAAGTAAACGCATTCATTCCAGACCGTGAAACCGAGGGCTACGGCCTGACCACCGCCGCAATCAATCGTTGCTTGACCGAATACCCAGACACCGAGGTCCTCATCACCGTCGACTGCGGCATCTCATGCGTTGAGGAGGTTGCCGACTTACAGCGTCGTGGCATTGAGGTCATCATCACCGACCACCACCTCCCTCCCGAAACCCTTCCCCGCGCACAGGCCATTCTCAATCCGCGCTTAGGCGCCCCCAAAGGCGCAGAAATAATCTGCGGATGCGCCACTGCCTATGTCCTCGTACGCGCCTTGTATGATCGCCTTGCCCAAACAAGTGGACGGTCATACAACCATAAGCACTATCTCGATCTCGTCGCGGTTGCTACCATCGCTGATGTCATGCCGCTCACAGGGGAAAATCGTTCCCTCGTCACCAAGGGCCTCTACATCCTCGGCGCCTCCCAACACGGCAATCCAGGCCTTCACGCCCTTGCAGAAAGTCAGGGCCTCAAGTTTGAAACCCTTACCGCCGAACAAATCGCCTTCAAACTCGTCCCCTGCATCAATGCCGCCAGTCGCATCGGTGAATGCAACTGCGCCCGCGACCTCCTGGCCTTCAGTTCCCCAGCCAAGTGGATCACCCTGCCCGACACAATGAAACAAACCTGCCGTGCAGCCGCCCTCCAACTCAAAGCCAAGAACCAAGAACGCCGCGAGATTGAAAACTACCTGCGCGATGTCATAGAGATGAAAGACGTGCGCCCCTGTGGCAACCTCGTCCTTGCCGCAGGTACACCCGACGAAGGCTTCCACCCCGGCGTCCTCGGCATTGTTGCCGCACGCCTCTCCGAACAATTTAAGCTCCC
>JAGCML010000048.1 GCA_017646485.1 Kiritimatiellia bacterium | reverse complement strand
TCTTGGGTAAAGAGGATGTAACGGCCATCGGGCGAGATGGAGGGTTCAGAGCCTGGTGCATCAAAGACGCGACGCTCTGCAGCACGACGGTCCACAGGAAGCCAAGCTAAACGGCCAATGTCAAAGACAGAACCTTCATCGTCACGGACGACATAGCAGAGGAGTTCGGAGTCATCAGGCGACCAAGCGCAGGGACGTTCGGCTTCGGAGTTGAAGCCAATTTGACGTGCTTCCGCGCCTTCTTTGATGTCTGCGACGAAGACATGCCAACCGCCCGAGCGATTCGACTGGAAGCAGAAGCGCTTGCCGTCATTTGAAACGATCGGCCAAGTGTCACGGCCAGTGGAGTGTTGGAGCACCTTTGCCGTACCACCTGCGGTGGGGGCATACCAAATGGCATCGCACCACTCAAACAAGAAGGCCGATCCATCAGGAAGCAGGGTGGGGCGTGCGCCGAGATAGATGCGATTGGGATCGAAGCCGTGGGGCAACTGAACGGGGGCGGGTTGGCAAGCCCATTTTGCAGCAATGGGTTGCGCAGGGGGTTCCTGTCCAGTGGTAGGCTGGGTGGCATCTGCGGCAAAGGTCATGCCTCCGACCAAGAGGGTCGCTAAAAATGCCGTGAATTTAAGTTCTAAAGCTTTCATAGATACCTTTTAAAGGGGGAAGAGATGGCGACGATGACCTCGTTACGCTTGTTGATTTTGGATATCGCAGAGTCTGCGATAGACGCCACCCTTAGCGTAGAGTTCATCGTGCGTACCACGTTCAACGATATTGCCGTGGTCTAATACAAGGATGCAATCCGCCTGACGAATGGTGGAAAGGCGGTGAGCAATAGCAAAAATGGTGCGATTCTTCATCAAATTATTGATGGCAGCCTGAACTTGTTGTTCAGTGACGGTGTCCAAAGCACTGGTTGCTTCGTCCAGAATCAGAATGGGCGGATTGCGCAAAATGGCGCGTGCAATTGCCACACGCTGACGTTCACCGCCACTGAGCACAAAGCCCTTTTCGCCAACGATGCGTTGGTAACCTTCTGGGTGGGCCACGATAAAGTCATGTGCATTCGCCAATTTAGCCGCGGCTTCAATCTCTTCCTGCGTGGCATTGGGCGAACCATAGGCAATATTTTCGGCGATGGTGGTGTTGAAGAGGAGGGCTTCCTGGGTGACTGCGCCGATAATTGAACGCACGTCTGCAATGCGGTAGTCGCGCAAATCGTGGCCATCAATGGTGATCTTACCCGCAGAAACATCGTAGAAGCGGGCTAAAAGGTTCGCGAGCGTACTCTTACCGCTGCCTGTAGAACCCACCACAGCATACATCTGACCGGGCTTGATGGAGAAGTTCGCATCGGTAATGATGTTTTCCTTTTTGGTCTCATAACCGAAGGAGACGTGTTCAAAGCTAAGTGCTTCCTTGAATTCGGTGAGCGGAAGGGCATCAGGCTTTTCTTCGAGTTCTTGCTTCACATCAAGCAAAGAGAAGATACGCTGAAGTGCTGCACGACCATTTTCGAGGGCAACCTGCAAACGACCGAGTTGCTTCATCGGCTTGTAAAGGATGAGGAAGGGCGGAATCAACGGAATGATTTCGGAGAGACCATGGCCTGTGGAGAGGCAGTAGGCCACGAAGATTGCCGCTAAGAGGAAGGCCACGGTTTCGGTCATGGGACCGACCAAAATGCCCCAACGCGTTGCACGCATGCAAACCTTGAAGGCCTTGAGGTTGTAGGCTTCGTACTTGGCCACTTCCTGTGCTTCGGTGTGATAGGCCTTCACAATCTTGATGCAGGTGAGGTTTTCGTGGAAGTTAGAACCAATGCCAGCGCTCTGTTCCAACAAACGCTTGGACCAACGACGAATTTGCTTACCAATCCACACAATCGGCAACATACAAGCTGGGAATCCGACCACGGCAATCAAGAGGAGAGAGACCATGTCATTCTTGATGGCAAAGAAGCAGATGAAGAGGATAGCCGTCAAAATTTCAAAGGGCGCACGGCAGATATCGCTCATGGTCTGACTGATTAAGGTGCGGATGGTTTCAGGGTCACCCGTCGCACGGCTCATCAAACGGCCTACATCCGCACGACCATGGAAGGCGAGGGATTGGTCTTGGAGGTGCTTGAACATTGCATTGCGCACATCCATCACCACCTTCATGCCAGCCTTGGTGAGGTAGTACTGATTCAAGTATTGCGTGATCATCTTGAGCAAGATGGCACACGCTGCTAAAACGGAGAAGACGATAAGTGTCGCAGCAGGGCCAGAGAGGCCGATTTTGGAGAGATATTGCTCGACGAGATTCAAATATTTCTGATACTTTTCCGCATCCTTTTTGCTCTGACGCTCTAATTTGGATTCCTTTGCGTCAGTCGTCTGGGTGGCGGTGGTCGCAGGAACTTCAGCGGTAGGCGTATCGACCGTGGTGATGGGAGCCGCTGCGGGTTGTTCAAGGGCTTGTGCTTCCTGCACTTGAACGGTGGTGGCCTGCATGCCGTCAATCATCGGCTTGATGACGGAGAAGATGGGCGCCCAGGCACCACCTGTGACCATACCGAGAATGGCGCCGGTGAAGATGAGGGCTTTGTAGTTGCGCGCAAAGGACCAGAGGCGTCCGTAGACTTCTTTCGCAGTGTAGTCCTTGTCAAACCACTCTTGGCCACCGGGGATGATGTGGTTGTTCTTTTCTTTTTTCTTCTTTGACATGGGAGACTCCAACGAAAGAAATCGTGATTCGGGGGGATAGGCTAGACGCAAGTTGTTCTTCCCTGCGCCCAACGCACGTACGCGCGTTTAATTAAAGTAATCGCGTCGTTGCAGGGGACAATGAACGCGAAGGTGTATTTACACCACGACATCCGTTTCGCAAAAAGATGCGGAATGGATGCCGAGTAAACCTGCAGCTACGGAGAAATTCCGTAGCTGCAGATGAAGGTTTTATTCGATTTCTGCAATCGGGCTGCCCTTAGAGACGTTTTCGCCGGGCTGCACGAGGAAGCGGATAATCTTGCAGTTTTCAGGAGCCTTCACAGGGTTGAAGAGCTTCATTGCTTCAAGCACGCACACCGGATCGCCGGCCTTCACGCTTGCGCCTTCTTCAACCATGTTCGGCTTACCGGGAGCATCCGAACGGTAGAAGGTGCCGGTGAGGGTAGCGTTCAAGGTCTTCTTGGGTGCTGCAGCGGCTGCAGGAGCGGCTTCAGCAGCGGGTGCTGCGCCAGCTTCAACCACAGGAGCGGCTGCGAGAGCAGCGGCGTCCACCTTGATGTTGCCACCGAGCGAACCGAAGAGGGAGACGAACTGCTTACCGATGACTGCGAACTTCGCATCGTCTGCGCTCAAAGGTGCAGGCGCAGGGGCGGCCTTGGCTTCTTCAGCCTTAGCGGTGGCCTTAGCGATGGTCATTTCGGAGTCTGCGGGGATCGGATCGCGTTCGCCTTCGGGCTTAGCACGCCACTGGAAGTAGTCGAGTGCCACAGCGGGGAACATGCAGTAGGAGAGAATGTCTTCTTCGGTCTGGATCAACTTCGGATCGAGTTCCTTAGCTGCAGCGGGCAAGCCGGGTTCGAGAAGGTCTGCGGGACGGCAGGTAATCTTCTTGTCGCCAGCGAGGATCTTCTTTTCGAGAGCCTTGTCCACAGGAGCGGGGCTGCGACCATAGTAACCCTTGACGTACTGCTTGGTTTCGTTGGAGACCATGCTGTAGCGTTCGCCGCTGAGGACGTTGAGCACTGCCTGCACGCCCATGATCTGGGAGGTCGGCGTGACCAAAGGAGGATAACCCATATCCTTACGCACGCGAGGAAGTTCTTCCAACACTTCGGGCAAGCGATCCAAAGCATCCTGCTGAGCCAACTGGCTGCGGGTGTTGGAAATCATGCCGCCGGGGATGTGGTGGAGAAGCACCTGCACGTCAACAGCTTCTGCATCGACGTTTGCCTGGAGTGCGCGTTCGGGCTTGAGGGCCTTGAAGTAGTTGTCAATTTCGGTGATGCGGTCGGTCTTGATGCCGGTTTCATAACCGAGACCTTCGAAGATGGCGTGCATCGTGCCGTGTGCAGGCTGGGAGGAGAAGCCAGAGAGCGTTGCCACAGCGCAGTCAATTGCGCCAGCGCCAGCTTCCACAGCGGCCATGTACATAGCAGGGGCCATGCCGGAGGTCATGTGCGAGTGCACTTCGATGGGGAGATCGGGGAGGGCCTTCTTCAAGCCGGTCACGAGTTC
The DNA here is from genome assembly GCA_017646485.1 of Kiritimatiellia bacterium. Lineage (GTDB taxonomy): Bacteria > Verrucomicrobiota > Kiritimatiellia > RFP12 > DVOR01 > Spyradenecus. The sequence goes on along the minus strand of JAGCML010000048.1, from coordinate 3,363 downwards.
GCGTGCGGCAGAAGGCGTCAAGATACCAGCCATATCCTTAATGGCGATGGAGTCAATGCCGAGCTGCACCTGTTCCTTTGCGAACTTCACATAGTTGGCAACGGTGTGGACGGGGGAGAAGGTGTAGCAGATGGTACCCTGTGCGTGACCGCCGTACTTCTTCACTGCCTTGATGGCGGCTTCGAGGTTGCGGATGTCATTGAGAGCATCGAAGCAACGGAAGATGTCCATGCCGTTTTCGCACATCTTTGCGATGCAGCGTTCCAACACGTCATCTGGGTAGTGCTTGTAGCCCAAGCAGTTCTGGCCGCGCAACAACATCAGAAGCGGGGTCTTCTTGCAGACCGCCTTGATCTGACGAAGGCGTTCCCACGGATCTTCGCGCAGGAAGCGCATGCAAACGTCAAACGTTGCGCCGCCCCAGCATTCAAGTGCGTAGAAGCCTGCGTCATCCACAGCTTCCAAAATGCCAAGGATATCCTTGGTACGCATACGTGTCGCCCACAAAGACTGGTGGGCATCGCGTAACGTCGTGTCGACGAAACGGACGGTCTTCTTTTCGGTCTTGGCCATATACAGTTTCCTTTCGGCTAAATCGTGTTGGCTCTATAGAAAGTCTAAAACGTTACTATTATCCCATTTTCAACCCTTAGAAGTCAATACTTCAATGCGTTTATTTTGCCTTCCATTATAAATAATAGGGGATTTTTGGGGGAATGTTGGGGCTTTAGTATGGTGTGGGAAGGGTTTTGCGTAATTGAGATGGTGGTAAAATGAAGTTCTATGCGACAAAGGAAGTGGGAAAGGGAGGGGCGTTTGTGGAGGTGTCGAGGGGAAAATATCCTTGCGATTGTGCGCTTCTACTTCAAGTTTCCGTAGCTCATCGGTTTGATTCGTTGCTTTGTGTTCGTTCATGTAAGCGGAGTAAGTAATGTAAAACACCACAACCGTGCTTGGTTGTGGTGTTTGGGGTGATAGAAATTGGAGTTTGTTTAACGCAGACGGAGGCTGTAACCTGAGTTCATGAACTGCACTGCTTGGCGAATGCGGAAGCTGATGCCATCATTGCGGCTGCGATATTCCACCATAGCCGTCTTGCTCTGGCGATCGGGTTCGCCAATTGTGAAATCCATCACGCGGTCTGCATAACTCAAACTGTATTCTTCCACACCTGTTTCCACAAGTGCCCAGTTATTCAACACGCCTGCCATCTGAGTCCCCCATCTATTACCAGGCGTAACGATTCCCACGCGTTCTGCAGCGCTCAATTCGGCCCCCTTGTAGATGACCACACTGTTATCTTCCACGCATTCACGTGCGGTATTGCCATTGCCAAAGAGGCCGCCCACACCGCAGTGAGGCGTGCCCGCAGGTGCAATCAATTTTGCCGTGGCATAGAGTTCTGCTCGGCAACCTTGAATACGTACCGCTTCTGTTTCACCTTCGCCAAGCGTGTAATCGCCGAGGTTCATATTCCCCACAATGCCACCCACGCGGCCATTACCGCTTGAGGTAATTGTGCCATGAATTTCTGCCGTGCAGTTTCTTACACAAGCCGTATTTCCCTTGGCAGCAGACCAAATATCACCGATAATCGCACCCGCGGAGTTGCTTCCCGAAATGGTGATGCCGTCCTTTAAGATGACGGTCACATTTTCAATGAGACCATTGCCTTGCAGCGTATTCACCACAGCGCCATTGGCATTCAGGTCACCCTCTACCACGATGGTCGCATTCTTAAACGTGCCTTCAAACGCAGTACCCAAGATCGCCAAACCACCTTTGAGTGTAATCGTGTGTCCCTGGCCATCTAGCGTACCTGTAAAGCTAACAGGACGATAATCACTCGCAGTTAGGGTCAAATCCGAAGTGAGCTTATACGTTTTGTTCCCCGACATATTTCCCCAATCCTCCGCAGAGGCGACCTCCGAAAACTCAACAAACGTTTCATCCGTTGGGCGAATGACAGATGCAAGTGCGCGTGCCAAAGATTTGGGATTGTCATAAGGAATATCGCATTCATAAGCCCAAATCATCACACCAAAGCCATTATTGCGTAAATCTAACCCCTTCTCACGGATTGTCTTGATGGAATTGTAAGAATACATTGAGTCGCCAAGCCAAAATGTATCAATCGTTTCGATGTACTGATTGTGACTATAGTACACCCAATCGTACCCCACCTGAGCATTATAATCAATATAACCGCTTGAGTTATGCTTATTTACATAAAACGGCACACCAATATTGGCCTTAATCGGTGGCAATCCAAGCACAACCGTCGTAAGATATTTACTCTCATGATGAAGCCACCATGGCGAGTGACCTGCAAAACTATCTTGACCTTCCACTGGACCTTGATCATAGGTCATCGTATTGAAGAAGTCAAACTGCTGATGAAGGCCCACCAAATTGACGGTATTATTCCACAGTTTATAGTTCGACATTGCAGAAGAAACCATCTGGCCGTTATCCAGTTCAAACAAACGTGGGCGCAATTCTGCCACAAGCTTCTCAAAACCTTCCCAATCCCCATTCGATTCTGGATATTCCCAGTCAATGTCCACACCATCAAACCCAAACTTCTCCACATAATAGACAATTTGATTGACCAAATTCGCGCGCGCTTCATCATTCTGTGTAGCCTGCGAGAGCCCACCTGCACAGTGTGCGATGCCGAGCATAATACGCACTGGGAGTTCTCCACGGCCATCACGTAAACGCTCTAACGACGCTCTATAAGAATCCTCGTTATACTCATAATACATAGAGCCATCACCATTCACCCCCATGTAGAAGAAAATCACTTCCGAAACCACATCATAATAGTCATCATTCCAGTTATTCGTAAGATACGTACGATAATACGGCACGACATGCCGACGAAATTCATATGTCCGGCCTGCGCCTACTGGATCTTCATTCTCCACAATGCAAACCATGCCATTCACATGCACAGCCGTAATTTTTGCATCAATCTCAGCTGCGGCAGGCGCATCATACGCCACCCGCGCCGTCACCCACAGATGATCCCCCTTTGCAACACTTGGATGCGGACCAGAGCCATCATTCCAAAAGTCAAAATAGAGATCACGACCATCTTCGCTCACCGTCAGCGTTCCACCCGTTAATTCCGTCGCACGCACAGGCGCAAAGTAATTCACTGACGTCTTATACAACTTAAAATGACTCAAAATCGAGGGATCCGTCCCTTCCGAGAGTTGCACGCGAATGCGCCAAAAGGGTTGCGAGTCAAAGTTAAGCTCCATCTTCGCACCAATCAGCGGTTGGTCAAACGAAGCATCGCGATAGTACACCGCCTGCGTCTGAATCCCACGCGCAGCGTAATTCGTATTATTGTCG
>JAGCML010000047.1 GCA_017646485.1 Kiritimatiellia bacterium | reverse complement strand
GCTTCCTCGAATTCCGCGCAGAAGCCCATGCACGTCTGCGTGAACATCCCACGCGCGGTGCGCTGTAAGGGCGTGGCATCTCAAGATAAACAAAAACCTGCGCTTTGCGGCGCAGGTTTTGTTTTAGAGAGAGGGGAATGCTATTCTTTTATGGTCTTATAGGCCATAGGTCTGATTAATGCCACGGAGCAATAGGCCGACCGCCAAACAGACCAAGAGCAATCCCATAAGAGACTCGATGGCATTGAGGACGCGACGATCCAAGCGACGTGCGATACGATGTCCGCCGCAGAGAATGGCCGTCTGAATAGCCCAAGCCAGGAGGAGCGCACAGAGGCAATTCGGGTAGGTCGCCTCAGGCGTGCTACCGCAGAGCGTGGAGAGGATGGCAATCACCCCAGGACCGCAGATGAGCGGAATCGCCATTGGTACGATGAAGGGTTCTTCTTTGGTCTCTTCCTTCACCTCTGCGAGCGTGGAAAAGACCATCTTAATGCCCGTCAACAGCAGAATGAGCCCTCCTGCAATGGAGAGCGTGCCCCCTTCAATTTGTAAGAGTCCAAAGAAAGAGTGGCCAAAGGTGAGCGCGAAGATCATCGCGACCAACGCAATGCAGAGTTCGCGGAACAGCACCCTCAGGTGGCGCCGTTTCGGAACATGCTTCAGCGTGGAGATGAAGACGGGTAGATTCCCGAAGGGATCCGTCAACATTAAGAGCAACATTGCCGTGGAGTAAATAAAGGTAAAGTTCATTGTTCACTCCAGAGAAAAAGGGTTTTTAGCAATTTCTACCGAGGTTATAGGCTTGCTGGAGCGCTTCGGGATGTTGCTTAATGGCGTCGTGTTCGTAGACATTGGGGACGCAGAGCATGCCCTTTTCAATGGATCCATCGCAACACGCCACAAAGCCACGGAGCGCTTCGATGGTGCCCTTGAAGTTCGCAGGTTCATCATCGGCCATGGTCATGATGTAGTAGAAGGATTTATTGACAATGCGTGGATAAACCATGACAGAACGGTCAATGAGGGCTTTGAGTTGGGCGCACATGGAGTAGAAGTAGACCGGCGTCCCGAGGACGATCACATCGGCCTCAAGCATCTTTTCAATCATGCCACGCGCACCATCTTGTTGGGGGCAAAAGCCAGACTTACAAGCGTAGCACGCACGGCAGGGGGCGATTTGCTTGCCTGCGAGGGAGAACTTTTCCACAAAGTGCCCCGCTTCACGAGCGCCTGCCACGAAGTAATCACAGAGGGTTTCGGAGTTGGCACGCTTACGAGGGCTACTGGAGATAACGAGAATTTTCTTACTCATAATAAAATCTTTCGATGTGAGCGTTTAATGGGAGAATGCGGCGGTGGTGGAGAGGAGTTGGCAGAGGCGAGCCTGGGTTTCCTCGCTAACGGGCAGTTTGCCGAGGAAGACGGTGGGTTTGGGCGTGCCATGGAAGTCACTTCCGACCGAGGGGATGAGCTTGAGGCGGTGGGCAATGCGCAGGAGGGCGAGGGTGGTCTCGGTGTCATAGGCCGAGTAGAAACACTCCATGCCGACGATTCCCGCTTCAACTAATTCTGCGATGCGCCCCTCTAATGCCACGAGGTCCTTCTCAAGACTCAAGGGATGGGCCATGATGACAATGCCACCTGCATTACGGATGAGCTGGACGCATTCTGCAGGCGTGTAGCGGAAGCGGTCGCGATAGCACAGGGCTCCCTTGCCAAGATAGCGTTCAAAGGCCTCTGCGAGGTCTTTCACGAGGCCCCGTTGGATAAGCGCCTGGGCGAAGTGCACGCGGCTGACGAGTTCGTCGCCAGCGTATTGCGCGACCTCGTCATAGGTGAGGTCAATGCCATTTTCTTGAAAGGCGGTGAGCATCGCTTGGTTGCGCGCATCTCTTCCGCCGAGCATCTTTTCAAAGGCGGCACGCAGGGTGGGGTCTGTGTGGTCAAAGCCGAGTCCCACGAGATGGAGTTGGCCACTGGGGACTTCGGCAGAGAGTTCGATGCCAGGCACGCCCTGCATTCCAAGGCGACGGGTTTCAGCGAGGAATTCATCCAATCCCTTCGCGCAATCGTGGTCTGTGAGGGCCATGATCTTAAGCCCAGCAGCCTTACCCGCGCGAGCAAGTTCGGTGGGGGTGAGGCTACCATCGCTGGCAGTAGAGTGCGTGTGTAAATCAATCATGGCTTAGGGCTTAGAAGAGATGCGAGCGGGGTGGGATAAAAAGGAAACGCCTCCGCCCCTGTGGGAGCAGAGGCGCGCGTATCGCCTACGGATTAATGCTTGTTGTAGGTGTTGTTCACCGTTTCAACAGCCACCTTAGCAAAGTAGGAGGCGATGGCGGTGTCGTAGTCAGCCGTGTGTGCGAAGGACTTCTTCATGAGGTAGAAGCGCGTCTCCAAGGAGAGCGTCCCGTCGCAAGCGGCGAGTTCGTCGGTGAGCTTGGCGTAGTCCTGCGGGTCAGTGACCGAAGCCACGCGCAGATAGTTCTTCGCTGAAGCACGCACCATGCAGGGGCCACCAATGTCAATATTCGTACGAGCCTGTTCGGGGGTGACGCCAGGCATGGCCACGGTGTTCTTGAAAGGATAGAGATTCACGACAACCATGTCGAGGGGCACTGCATCCAAACGCTTGATGTCTGCTTGGTGGGCATCATTGTAAGTTTCGGAGAGAATGCCGAGGTAGATCTTGAAGTCGAGCGTCTTCACGAGGCCGCCCTGCATTTCGGGTTGGCCAGTGTAGTCGGAGACGGCCACAAGCTGGTGTTGCTGTTCAGGGGTGAGCATGTTCTTGATGGCATTGTAGGTGCCACCGGTGG
>JAGCML010000046.1 GCA_017646485.1 Kiritimatiellia bacterium | reverse complement strand
CTTCGCCATTAGGACCGAGCGCTTTTAAGCGGCACAACCAAAAGTGGGAGAGTTCATTAAAGAGAGGAAGCGCTTCGTTCCAGCGTATGGCGGAGGGGGCTTTAAAGGCGGCATGGTCACGGAAGTGAAGGGCATACCATGCAGAGGCGGGGAGATTGATCTGCCAACCGCCTGCGCCAAAGGGGTTGTGTGAGGTGTAAATCAACCACCCAGAGGTGGGCGAGGGCGCTTCGCCAATCGCAGCGAGATAGGCCGCTGTGTCTCGTTGGAAACAGGGGCGCATAGCAAGGAGGTAATCCAGAAAGGCGCGATGGCACTCTGGGAGGGCGCCGCGTTCTGCGAGCCAATAGACCATCTGCGCATTAATGTTGCTGTGATAATCATTTCCCCAGGGTGCCTCTGGATACGGATTCCAAAGCCCTTGCAATCCCGCAGGTAAACCGCCAGGGCGTGAGGTGGCGATGAGTAGATAGCGTCCAAAGGCGAAAAAGAGGGCTTCGAGACCAGGATCGGCTTCGGGATGCGTTCGATAGTGGGCGAGACGTTTAGGGGTTGGTAAGGGGCAATCGGGGAGGTCGAGCTGGAGGGCTTGCCGGCGATAAAGGGCTTGTGTATCGCGACGGTGTGCGGCTTGTAGGGAGGCGAAGGTTTCGTGGGTGATGGCAGCAAAGCGCATTGCGCAACGTTCTGCTGCGGCGGTGCCGCGAAATTGTGCGGCGGGATCCATAACATAATTGGTCTCTACCGCAGTGGCCACAACCCAAGAGCGCACGCCTTCTAAACGTAGGTGATCGGTTGCTGCGATGCAAGCCTGAGCATCACAGGCGAGGAGCCGACTCTCAACGCGACAGGTGATGCCATTGGGAAGAGCGGCATCTAAAATCATGCCCTTCGAGGAGAGGGTGAGCGTATCTTCTGGTCGATTTCGTGCAAAGCTGAGGGTGACAGCATTGAGCGGTTCGGAGGCGGTGTAACGCACAAGGAAAAGGCGATGGGGATAGGAACAAAAGGCTTCAGATTGGATGAAAATTCCCTTACGATAGGCCTGTCCGCGCACTTCAGCAGCATCAAAATCAAGCTCGCGACGGAATCCTTGCACAGCAACGGGTTGCCCAAAGTCTATGAGGAGGTCGGCAACGGGTTGTTGGCCGCCAAATCCAGTCTTTGACGCGGGCCCATGCGAACCATTATACGGCTTGTCGCCCTGTGCATTGATGCCAGGATTTGAGCCGCCAGACCAAAATGAACCCTCGGAAAGCGTATAGCGATCACGGCCAGAACCGTGGAAGGCTGAGACGCCCAGAAACCCATTGCCGAGGGGATAGGGTTCTCCCTCCCAAAGGCGAGCGGGATTGGTGTAAGCGCCATTCGTTAGGGCATAGGTGCGTGGACAAAGGATATCCACACCTTCGCCCATGGGTTGACGTGCGGGAAGGGTGGGAGGAGGTTGCGGACGTGTAGGGTGGGGCAGATCTTCAAAGACGCCTTCCAGGTCATCTTGGGTGGCGGATGAAGTGCGTTGGTGGGGGAAGAGGACCGTGTAAGCAGGTCGGTCCGACCAAAACCCTTCAAAGGGGGCCGCAGTCACCATGAGGGGAAACAGGCAAGCCAATGCGCCAAGCAAGTGGAAGCGCATGCGTGGGATTGCTTGAAAGGGAGAGGTGGTGGCGCACATAATGGGAACTCGCAATCCTTGAGATTAAGAGGGCCTTCATGCAAACGGAATGAGCGATACGGTTTGGCCCTCGCTCTAGCGCGAAAAACAAGAAGAGCTAAATCGTAACGCCGACATCGTTTACTTCATCGACGGCAAGACAATGCCACGAAGGATGACGCGTTGGCAGAGGAGGAAGACGATCGCCGTGGGGATGGAGACCAGTACGAAGCCTGCCATGACGACCCATGGGGTGACTCCGAATTGACGGCTCATTTGATAGAGCCACACTGAGAGGGTCCAGTGACTTTGACGTTGGCAGACGAGCAACGCCCATTCCCAGGAGTTGTAGGCGGCGACAAAGGCATTGAGTGCATTGACAGCGAGAATGGGGGTTGTCATCGGGAGCGTGATATGACGGAAGATTTGCCATTCGCTGGCTCCATCAATGGTGGCCGCCTCGTAGAGTTCGCGTGGTAAGGCATCAAAGAAGCCCTTCAGAATGAAAATAGAGAGGCCATTAGCAACCGTTGGGAGGACGAGGGCGGCGAAGGTGTTGAGTAAGCCTAATTCACGAATCAGCAAGAAGCCGGGAATGGCGGTGACCGCAGCGGGAAAGGCCATCGTCGCAAGGAGGAAGAGGAGGATCGCCTCTGTGTGGCGTAAGCGGAAGCGAGAGAGGGCGTAGGCCGCCAAGGGATTGACCGTGAGGGTGGCGAGAATGGTGAG
>JAGCML010000045.1 GCA_017646485.1 Kiritimatiellia bacterium | reverse complement strand
CCTTTCGTTCAGGCGAGAGCAACAGCAGGGGTTCGCGCAAGGTATTGAAGAGGATATCAAACTCATTTCGTTCGCGGTCAAGCTCTTGAATGCGCCCCTTCAACTGACGCGACATCTTGGCAATCGCCATTGAGAGTTCGGTTAAGAGGCCACTGCGAGGTTGGGGAATCGTCGTGGAAAGGTCGCCATTCGCGATGGCGGTGGCGGCGGACTGCAGACGATTAAAATGTGGCGCCACGCGGAAAAAGAGATACATCGCCACTGCGGCGGCCACGATGATGCCTAATGCGATGGCAAATCCAATAATAAATCGTACATCTCGAATGGCGGCAATGAGCACCTGCATCGGCATTGAGACACGAATGACCCACCCCTCTGGGAGGCGAACAGCATAGTAAAGCAAGGCCTGCCCCATCGTCTCCGAGTAACGCTCAATGCTGTATTCGATATTTTGTTGATAGACCTCTGGGCGATCTGCGTGGTTTTCTAATTGTGTAGCATTCACATCCGAATCTGCCACCACGGTACCATCTGACGCGATTACGGTAATACGAAAGGGCTTTCCGTAAAAGACTTCGATGTGATGAGCCACCTCCGCCACATTGCCGTTGCGCAAATCATCCTGCAAAACGCGCGAGATAAAGTGGGCCTGTTGGGAGAGCGTCTCCCGAGACTCGCGCATGTAAGAGTGTTCGAAGGAACGGAATTGAACGAGGAGCAGAATCACTGCGATGGCCACCACGGCCAAAATCGTCAGTGGGGCGAAGAGCAATTCCCTGTCACGACGGGTTAGTTTCATCTTTCGCGCCCCTCCCCTACTCCAACATTAGCCGCGCATGCGATAGCCCACGCCGCGCACCGTCTCCAAACGTTCGCCAAAGACCCCCAGCTTTCGACGCAACGCAACCACCTGCACATCTACCGCACGGTCTGTCACTGGATAATCTTCTCCCTTCGTGCGTGCGACAATTTGCGCACGCGTATACACATGACCTGGACGCGCTGCGAGCAAAGCCAACAAATCAAACTCACCCGCCGTCAAGGAAAGTTCGGCCCCATCTAATTCTGCGCGACGCTGACCGGGCGTAAGCACCAAGCCAGCGTAGCGAATATTTTCTTCAGGAGGCGCGGCATCCCCGCGACGGAGAATCGCACGAATACGCGCAATCAGGACCTTGTTGCTAAACGGCTTGGTGATGTAATCGGTCGCCCCCATTTCAAGGCCCAAGACGATATCGTGTTCCTCACTCTTCGCCGTGAGCATGATGACGGGCAAAGTCGCAAATGCGGGGTCAGCCTTTAAGCTACGCAAGACATCTAACCCATCCAAGCCGGGCAACATCCAGTCCAAGAGCACCAAGTCAGGCTTCACCGACTTCACCTTCTCCAAAGCCTGCGTGCCATCCTTAGCCTCCTCGACCGTATAGCCCGCAGCTTGGAGATTTAGCGCAATCAGGGTGCGAATAGACTCTTCGTCCTCCACCACTAAGATGACATTTGCCATCGTCGTCCTTGTCCCTTCGTACTTTAGAGAACTTGTTTAGAAAGCGTAAGTGAACTGCACCTGTGCGTAGTAACCGAAATTGTCAGCGTCTTTTTCAGACGTATTGCCCTTAGCAATCACTTCACCGAGGACGCCAAACTTCAATGCCTCAAAGAGACTATCCTGGGCAAAGATCTTACCCACTGCGATATCATACGCCACCTGAGCATAATAGCCACGATAGTGGCCATATGTGCCGCCCTTCACATCTGTTTCTTCCACGGGCGCAAAGAGCGGGCCAGTGTGCATGCGGAAGAATTGATTTTCAGAAGGCGTCAACTGTAATGCCACATGCGGATAGAAGAGGTTGTTGTGGTCAAAACCTTCATACATAGCACCCACGATATCGCCCAATGCCGTTTCGCGGTTGTAGAGCGAATGCCATGCGTGTTTGCCACGGGTGCCATCGCGGTCACCACTCAAATAGTACGCCGCCACCGTAAACTTCGGATCAAAGGTCCAGCCCGGTGCATAGGTCAAGCCCGTGTAAGCCATCATCGCCAAGAGATTATCATCGCCCACCTGAACGGCCAATTCCACTTCGCCCGAGAGCGTCTTTGTGAACTGCGGCAACAAGCGTGTACCAAACGTGTGCGAATGGAAGGCGCCGTGCGTGAATTCACTGCCCGTTTCGCCCTTGAAGAAGTAGTACAAATCCCACCCCATCGCAGCCGAAGAGCGATCCTGGTAGTAGAGGCCCATGCCATATTCATCTTGGTCATAGCCATTCAAATTCGGATGATAGCCCCTGTTCCCTGTGACATACGCATCATGACGATGACCCAAAATCGGCATCCAGTCTTCGTCTGCCATGTAGAGTGCCAAGGCATCCAAGGTACGCTTTTCGTCAAACTTAAAGGTCACACGCGCAGCATCAAAGTAGCACGAACGCGAACCATCCATTGGCGTACCTTCGCCGATAATACGACGTTCGCCAAAGGAGATATCCTGACGGCCCACCTTGATGTCAATGAAGTCAGCAACATCCTTGAAGGTAATGTAGAGGTTGTCAATAAAGGTTTCATCCGGGAAACGCTGCTTACCGCTTGCCGTGCGCGGCGAACGATAGTAACGAAACTCATTCGTCACACGCAAGTAGGCATCGATTTTGCTTGAGGTCACCTTCCCCCAGAGACGCGTACGGAAACGGACATAATCCGAGCCAGGATATTCCCGATGGTCAGGCGAGGGCATGTTATTTTCACCCACCCAACGAATACGGAAATCAGCACCACCATCCAACTGCGGGCCTCGCGGAATAGAGAGCGCATCAGCCGCAGTACTATTCGCCATAACAGGCGCACACATCGTGGCCATAAGGCCCATTGCACAGAGTAATCGTTTCATTACGCATTCCTTTCAAGTGGCGTCCGCCACCAAGCTAAAAACTCAACATTTCCTTCAGGCCCCAACAACGGAGAGCGCTCACAACCGAGCCACTCCATTTTCAGGGTTTCTGTACCAAATTGACGAATCTCTTCCACCACGCGTTGACGCACTGCTTCATCGCGCACCACGCCTTGAGGCGCATCTTTGCGACCCGCTTCAAATTGAGGCTTAATCAAAGAGATGATTTGACTTCCAGGCGCTAAACACGCCACCATCGGCGGCAAAATCAATTTAAGAGAGATAAATGACACATCCGTCACGCCAAAAGACGGCTCTTCGGGGAGGTCAGCGGGCGTGAGATAACGCGCATTAAACTGTTCCTTACTCCACACGCGCGGATCGGTGCGCAGACGGTAGTGGAGTTGGTTCGTACCCACATCCACAGCCAAGACACGACGCGCGCCGTGTTGCAACAGGCAATCCGTGAAACCACCCGTGCTGGAACCCACGTCCAAGCAACACAAATCCGTCACCTCTAATGGGAAGACCTCAAAGGCGCCTTGCAGTTTCTCCCCGCCACGCGAAACAAAGCGTGGCTTCGCGGCAAGCGTCACTTCCACATCCTCTGCGTAAGTGTGGCCCGCCTTCGTTGCCTTCTGCCCTGCCACAAAGACCTCGCCGGCCAGAATGAGACGTTGGGCCAATTCGCGCGACTCCGTTAAGCCGCGACGAACCAAGAGCTGATCTAAACGTATCTTTGCCATAGCTTACCAACGATATTGTGGCACGGCGGAGGGTTGCTCCATCAGCGCCTCTGCGATACCAGCGCCAAAGGCCTTCGGAAGTGTGCTGAAAAAGACCTTCAAAGCATTTTCCTCTGCGGTGGATTCGTAGAAATACAGGTCATCCACCTCGCAATTGAAGAGTTCGGCAATGCGCGGTTCAATTGTATCTGCGTAACCGATATCATCGACCAGACGCAGATTCAGCGCATCAGCAGCGGTGAAGACGCGCCCATCAGCAATCTTCTTCACCTCTTCAATCTGCATCTTACGCCCCTTTGCGACCAACTCCACAAAGCGCGCATACATCCCATCTACCACCGTCTTCAAAACGGCATTGTGCGCAGGATTAATCGGCTTTAAGGGATTGCCGATATCCTTTGAGGCGCCCGAGGCGATGGAGTTATCCTGTAAACCGATTCGTGTTGCCAAGCCCGACAGATTAATGCCAGGCATAATCACGCCAATAGAGCCCACCACACTGGTCGGTTGCACACGAATCCAATCGGCTTGCATCGCCAAGTAGTAGGCACCCGAAGCCACCAAATCGCCACCCGTGATAATCACCTTACGGCCCGGGCGCGCCTGCTTAAAGCATTCTAATGCGTGATAGAGATTGTCGCTTGCCGTCACAGAACCGCCTGGAGAATTCACCGCAATAAGCAAACCCATGATAGACTCATTCTTCGTGGCCGCCTTGATGGCTTCTAAAACCGCCACATCACTCGTAGGATCCGTGTACCACGCACTCGTCCATTCGCCCGTGATGACGCCATTCAATTCCAAACGCTGAATCGGAATCTTTCCCTCATCAACCATCTCCGTCAAGTCAGGGTCTTTCATCGCAGAGGTCGTCATGTGAGTTGTCACCGCCTTCGTCACGACGCGGTCCATCATCGCAAGCATCATGAAGGGCACCATCACCAAAACCAAGAGGCTCGTAAAGCACCCCAAACCAAAGCCCCAAAAGCATCCCCCGCGCGAGGCACGCCCCTGTGAAGTCTGCTGAAGCCCTGCAAATGGTCTTCT
>JAGCML010000044.1 GCA_017646485.1 Kiritimatiellia bacterium | reverse complement strand
GTCGCCATAAGTCCACCCACGGCTTCACGCAAAAGCCCAAATTTCAAGCGCGCATTACAAGCGAGGCAGGGATTGGGGGTCAAGCCATTGGCATAGGCTTTGAAGAAGGGAGCGACCACGTCTTGCTCAAAGGTCTCGTGCAGGTCGATGACATTGAGGGGGACCTCAAGCGCCTTGGCGAGGGAAACGGTGGCCTCATCCACTTCGGGTCGGCAGGTGAGCATATGCCACGCAGTGACATCATACCCTTGTTCTTGCAGGAGTCGAACGCAGACTGCCGAGTCTACTCCGCCAGAGAAAGCAACGCCAATTGTGGGTGTGCCAGACATGTCATTACTCCAATGGCAATTCCATTTGGCCAGAGATCATCATCTTATGTGCGCCTGCGCCATCCGAGGTGTCGTAGATGCAGAACTTAACCGATGGGAAGCGATGCACTAAGACGTTTTCAATGTAGTCTCTGACCGCCGCTACGTTATGACGGTCATCATCGGAGAAGCCGATTGAGATGGGCAACCGCAATGCCGCCATGCCTGTTTTATCCAAAATTGACACAAGGTGGTCAATAAAATCTTGGATAGCGAATTGTTTAAGTTCTTCACTTGCGCACACACCAGGGGCTTCATCTGCAATACGCGCCTTGAAGTCTGGCGAGGTGATGGCATGGTAGTGGCAGAGGGAGAGATAATGTTGCAAAACGGCTGATTGCGAGGGGAAGGTTTGCACGTTGTCAAAGCAGTAGTCATAACCACGCAAGTTAATGAGCATGACTTCGCGTTCAACAGGGGTGAGGGCGCGTTCAATAAAGCGTTGCACCCCAGCGCGGAGCGTCTCTTCGCGGTGTCCACGGGCCGTTACGATTGCAAAGAGGCGACCTTCAATGAGCGTTTTGCGAAAGGTTGCAAAACTGGGCGGTGGCGCTTTGCGTCCAGAAAGAATCTCGTCTAAGGCTAAATCTAAATCTTTGATGAAGTTGCCCCCACCCAAATGGGTGAATTCATCTTGAAATTCCACAAAGGCGAGTTCGCGTTCGTTTTGTGGATAGCGATAGTGTTCGGTATCTTTTCGGATGATGCTAAAGGCGGCTGTCGAACAAATATGGGGCGTCCATTCGCCTGCGGCATTCTTACGCTCCATGTGAATACGCGTCGGCATACACAGAACGTTGTCATCCCAGTCAAAGACATAATACTTTAAATCGCGACCACGCACCGATTCATTGACCCAAACACCGTCAATAAAGGAGAGACGTGCACCTTCAAACCGGAGCAACGCCTCGCGAAGCGTTGACTCAGGGGGTGGTGTTTCCAATTGGAAGGGTGTCTGTACGGGCATAAATGAATTGAAACAACGATGAAGTGCGTAGGGGATTACATAAGTCCCATGAGGCGTTGGGTCAGTTTGGCAGCTGTGAAGTCTGCGTAATGTAAACCTGCAATCGGTGCAAGTTCGTTGACATCGCACCCGACGATTTCTCGGTCGGCCGCAATTTCACGCAACATAAAGAGCGCCGAGTACCACATTAATCCCCCAGGGACGGGTGTGCCCGTGCTTGGCATGATGGAGGGATCTAAGCCATCAACGTCAAAGGTGACATAGATCCGCTTCGGGAAAGATTTGGGCAGGATAGGAGAGGGTGGCCCCTTCAGCGCCAACTTCTCTGCGTCCATGGCAAAGAGTGTCTTGGGATTGGCAGCACGATAGTCGGCCTCTTCCTTGCAGTAGGCACGTGTGGCAAATTGGACTAACGGATAACCCAATTCATGACAACGGCGTAAGACGCAGGCATGTGAAAACTTAGTACCTTCGTATGTATCACGGAGGTCTGCGTGGGCATCAAAGTGAACAATGCCAATCTCTTCCCCACGGGCCTTGAAGGCACGAATCGCACCTAAGGTTACGGTGTGCTCTCCACCTAAAAGAACAGGTTTGGCGCCACAGTCTAATGCTTCCCCGACTGCTGCTTCGATAGCATCTAACCACGCTTCGGGATTGGTACGTTCCGCTTCTGGCGGCATGATGTAGGGCGCTGTGTAGATGCCCCCCTCACATGGGAATGAGCCAGCTTCGTAGGCTTCTAATTGGTCAGAGGCTTCAAGGATGGCTTCGGGACCCTTTCCCGCACCTGCACCATAGGAGACGGAGAGTTCCATCGGCGCGGGAATGACATGAAATTTCGCAACGGTCTTCTCAACAGGAGGGTGTTCCGAACCTAAAAAGGGCGTAACAGGGGTGGTCATTACTTGAGTTCCGCAGGAGTCGTGGGGGCAACGAGTGGTGTGGGGGTGGCAGGTGCAGGGGTTTCTGGAACTTCCGCTGCTTCAACCATGACCACGGGTTCGGTGGGTTGGGCTTCCACGCGGTTGCGAGGGGAGGTCGGACAGAAGAACCACCAAGAGGTTGCAAGGGTAATGATGAGTACGAACGCAACAAGTAAGGTGTTGCGTAAGGTGTGACGGTCTCGCATGGGCGGGCAAATAATGCGTTTGCCAATATACGAGGCGCGCTGGGTAAAGAACTTACCGAGGCTTGCCGTGAAGCCAATTGAGCGGTTAATGGCCCAGTCGGACGCATTCAAGATGGGCGCAAGGTCGCGTGCTCGCAATTTCAACCAGGTCAAGATGACGTTGGGAATGGAGACAACGCAAATGAAGCCCAATACGATGAGGGCCGTCTTCCAGATGGGTGTCTGCGTTACTGCGGCCGCAATGCCAGCCGCAGCCGATGCAATGAAGGAAAGGGCGATGCCTAAGGTGGCCACAGAGGCCATCATGGCACCATTGTTCACCGCCGGTGCAATGGGCGCAGCGCCGTCTGTCACTGCGGTCGTTGCCGTGGTTGCTTGCGTGGTGAGCGCAGCGGTGGTTGCCTCATTCTTACTTGAAATAAACTTGTGTAAGGTGTCAGAAATGGCCTTGCCCACCTTTTGCCAGGGGGTGAAAAAGGCTTCGGTGAGGCTAATGACATTGGAGACGACGTGGCAGACGGTTGCTTCCCATGCCTTGCCTTCAAGGTCAAAGAAGATACCGCGCTTACCAATTGTTAAATTATTGACGGTGCCAGTGGTGAAGACGGCCAAAATGGTTCGCGTGGCATTTTCGGCTGGACGCGTCAAGGTGCAGTAGATGAGGCAACACTTTGAGTTGGCGGCAGCGGCGGCATGTGCAGCGGCGGCTTTCTCAATGGGGAAACAGAGCGAACACGCACGTTCGTCCATGTAGAGTGTCCCTGTCAAGAAGAGCGGCTTTGCCACTGGCGGATAGAGCATCTCAATGTTGACAAAGTTCTTCAAGAAGGGTAAGAAGTCTGTTCGCAATGCGGTCAACTTCTTAAGGTCATCGAATGCTGCTGCGAGCGGAGCATTTGCAGTGTCGGCTGCGATAAGGGCCTCAATCGTGGCGAACACGGCAGGTTCGCCAGCCATTGAGAAGAGATGTTCATCCATGCCTGCGAAGAGGTCTGCCCCTTGTGGCTTTGCATTGGCCCATGTTTTGTAGGGGGCGATGAGGGCCTTGGCCTTTTCCCACAATTCAGGGGTGATGGCATCTTCATCTAAGAGTTTGCCGAGTAAGGCGAGGGGTTTGGCCCATGCAGGATTGACTCCTTGCGAGAGCGAGATTGACGTTGTCTCTGGTGTCAACTTTGTGAGCGGGGCATCAATGAGTGCATCCGTGGTCACGGGCAAGGCAAAGGTGGCCTGTGCGTCGGGATTGTAGCGCAAGAGCTCACACGCTGCGAAGAAGGCTTCCACCTTGTCATTCAGTTGTTCAATGCAGGCAACCGCTTCTGCGGGTGCAATCCCATTGAGCGCGTCAGTGATCTCTGGTTTTTCCGCACACCATTTCAGATAGGCTTCGCGTGCTGCGGTGAAGGCTTCAAGGGTTGCGGTGGCAATGCCCTTGGAACCGTCACATGCGTCAGCGCCTCCTGTTACGGCAATCATTGCCTCTGCGAGCGGGGCGAACTTTGCATCAACGGCACCGACAGGAATGACGCCATCACCATTGGCCATGCTGGCCTTAAAGGTGGCGATGGCGCTATCCAATGCGGCCATTGAGAGCATTTCGCCCTGTGAGAGGGAGTCAAAGAGTTTTCGCAAGACGGCACCTTCATCGGTGTCCGTGCGAATATCGCTTGCCACAAGTCCATCTGCAACCGTGAATAAGACGTCAAATGAGCTTAAACGCGGCTTTAACCAATCCACACCATCAAGCACTTCGGGAATCTGAACGCGTCCGTCATGGTCGGTGTCCAACACTGTCGCAGCCAAGTTGCCTCCCAGAGAGGCGACTGGACAGGAGAGGACGAGCCAGTAACGGCGTCCAAGGTTGCGCAAATGCTCAATGTCTGCACCACAGGTTAAGGCTGCCTGTATGGTTTTGGAAACGCGGAAAAACTTGTGGCAATACATGTTTACACCCTAACTTACTTCTTCAAAGAAGCGCAGAAAGCTGTGAAACGACGCATACCTTCTTCGATGTTGTCCATCGAGCAGGCATAGCTCAAGCGTACGCAGGTGTCATCACCAAAGGCAACACCAGGCACCACGGCGACATGGTGTTCTTCTAAAAGGCGCTGAGCGAATTCAAGCGAGGTCATGCCGAAGGAGGAGATGTCAGGGAAGACATAGAAGGCACCTTCAGGCTTCGGGCACTTGACACCAGGAATTGCGGACATCAAGGCATAAATGCGTTCGCGACGTTCTGCGAAGGCCTTCACCATCGTGGCCACATCGGGACCTGCTTCCTTGAGTGCGGCGATTGCGCCCCACTGTGCGAAGGTGTTTGGTGCAGAGGCCAAGTGGCTTTGGAGAGCGAAGAGGGCCTTCATGAAAGGCTTAGGGCCTGCGGCATAACCGAGACGCCAACCGGTCATTGCGAAGGTCTTGGAGAAACCATTCACCGTGATGGTGTGGTCATAGAATTCTGGACCAAAGGCCGCCATGGAGGCCTGTTCCACACCGCCGTAGACCATCTTTTCGTAGATTTCGTCGGAAACAACCCAGATGTCGTGCTTGATGGCCACTTCGCCGATCGCACGGAGTTGTTCGGGGGTGTACATCATGCCGGTGGGGTTGGAGGGGGAGTTCATCACCACTGCCACAGTCTTGGGGGTGATGGCGGCTTCGAGCTGTTCAGGGCTCATCAAGAAACCATCTTCCACGGAGGTCTTCACGAAGACCGGCACACCGCCAGCCACGCGGACCATTTCAGGGTAGGACAACCAGAAGGGGGCGGGGATGATGACTTCGTCGCCGGGGTTAATCAAGGTCTGGAAGACCTGAGCGAGGGCGTGCTTACCACCATTTGCGATTAAAACTTGAGAGGGTTCGTAGGAGATGCCGTTTTCAGCCTGGAGCTTTTCGCAGAGTGCGGTGCGCAATTCGGGAAGACCTGCAGCTGCGACATAACGCGTCTTATGTTCGTCTAATGCTGCTTCACAAGCATTTTTAATACAATCGGGCGTATTGAAGTCGGGTTCGCCAGCAGCGAAGGCGCAGACTTTGATGCCTTGGGCTTTGAGTTCAGCCGCCTTGCTAGTGATGGCAAGCGTAGCGGATGGGGCGATGGCAGTAACAGTTTGATTTAGCAACTTCATAATCGTTCCTTAAATGAATTGTTAAAATAATGTCATCAAATGTCATCACATTTAAACATACTTATGATATCAAACTTGCCATTATGCGAGATTAAAAAAATTAAAATCTCCTAATAAAAGTAAAGGCTGTAGCCGTTTGTACGCTTATTGGTGCGAAAGAAATGATGAGTTATTCAGTTTTCAGTGCCAATTAAAAATCGTTATTCGTCATTAAATCTCGGTCCTGAAAGGGCGGCAGAACCCTTCAATGAGATGAGATGCGCCGTCTTTGTTTCCCTATGTGGCGCATTCGGGCGCATTTTTTCTGAGCTTTGCGAGCGAGGGCGTACTTGCTGGGCGTGCGAATTTTCTCCCATGTCTTAGGCACGGTTTGTGTTGCGCGCATTGATGTGCGCTGTGGTAGTGGCCGAACCGCAACTGTGCTTAGTCAAAAAACATCGTTAGTAATGAGTCATACTGTGTGATGCCGTATACGGTTGTTACTTGAATTAGAAAAGAAGTGCTCAAGTGATTGAATCAATGTCTTACTTCTGCTATACTTGCCAGTATCGTAAGAAAGGACTTTATTATGAAACGGATTTCGGTCTTAACGTCATTGCTTTGCGCAACGAGTCTGCTGATGGCGGCGCCAGCGTGGGAGGATGAGACGGTTTATCAAATTAATCGTGAGCCAGCACGTGCTTCTTTGATGCCCACGGATGCTGCTGCGACTTATTCTTTAAATGGCGTTTGGAATTTCCACTTCGCAATGACGCCTGACGCTCGTGCGACCACTTTCTGGGAACCGACCTTTGATGTCTCTGGTTGGGATAAGATTGAGGTGCCGTTGAGCTGGCAGTTTGCGGGTTATGGCACGCCGATTTATTCCAATGAAGAATATCCGTTTAAGGTCAATCCGCCTTCC
This sequence comes from Kiritimatiellia bacterium, assembly GCA_017646485.1. Lineage (GTDB taxonomy): Bacteria > Verrucomicrobiota > Kiritimatiellia > RFP12 > DVOR01 > Spyradenecus. The sequence goes on along the minus strand of JAGCML010000044.1, from coordinate 471 downwards.
GTGACTTCGGAACCGCCCAAAAACTGGACGGCATTTAAGGAACGCAACTCCGTGGGTAGCTATCGCCGTTCCTTTACGCTCCCCGAAAACTTCTCGAAGGGGAAGGTGTATTTGCGTTTTGATGGTGTTGAGTCGGCTTACTTTGTCTGGATTAACGGGACAATGATTGGCTACAGCGAAGACTCCTTCACCGCTGGCGAATTCGATATTACCTCTGCATTAAAGGCCGGTGAAAATACAATCGCCGTGCAGGTCTATCGTTGGAGCGATGGGAGTTACTTGGAAGACCAGGACTTCTGGCGCCTGGCAGGTATTTTCCGTGACGTCACCCTTTTCACCACGCCTGCGCTTCAAATCCGTGACGTGTGGGTGAAGTCGGGCTTGGCCAATGACTACACGACGGGTACGGTTGATGGTAGCGTGTGGGTGCGCAATGCTGGCGCAGTGACCAGTGCCGCCACGACGCTCTCC
>JAGCML010000004.1 GCA_017646485.1 Kiritimatiellia bacterium | reverse complement strand
CCTGCTCAGTTGGCTAAGCGTCAGACCTCGCGCATTGAATTGCCTGCTGAAATTACTCAGGCTCCGATGAGCGACAGCTCTGAAGCTCAGACGATTAAGTTGAAGCCCATCAGCGAAACCGCTTCTGAAGCACCTGAAAATCCTCAGGCAGCAAAGTCCAAGACGGCTCGTATTGAATTGGACGCTGTGCTCGGTGGTATTCAGACGAATACGCCGCTTGCAAACACCACGCAGAAGACGATTAAGTTGAAGCGTGCTACGCCGACTGCGGCTCCGAAGCCAACCGCTTCCGCTCCGATGAGCGCTGTCTCTGCAGCTCCTGCTGATGCGGCAGAAGCTCCGACTTTGAAGTTGAAGCGCCCTGGCGCACCGACGTTGAAGAAGGAAGCACCGAAGCCTGCAGCAGCTGAACCTGAATTGGAACAGCTGGAATCCTTGGACGATTTGGACATGACGCCTTTGGCAAGCATGCCAACCGCTCCTGCTGAGGAATCTACGGGTGCTAAGGTCTTTACGATTATTGCCGTGGCTGCAGCAGCAGTGGCAATTATTGTTACGATTCTGCTCTGTGGCATTTTGCAGAAGCATGGTGCATCGCCTGATGGTTCTGAACCTACAGGAAACACACTGCACTCGTTGCCCTTTGAACGTTTGTTCTAAGACTGATTGTTCGATAACATTGCGCCGTACGTGAAATCGTACGGCGCAATTCCATGCACGGGACTCTTTTGCAATAGCATGGCTATTTGGGTGGCTATTGGGCGTGCTATTGATTGTTAATTTCTGCTTAGCTTCTCCCATTGGGAGATTTTTCTTTCTTTAGATTTTGTTTTACTGGAGTTTTGTAATGAAAAACGTGATTAATCAGTTGTGCCAACTTCAAGATTTAATTCTTGCACGTGACGAGCATCGTCTGACTGGTGATGGCGCTCATTTGGCACGTTTAAACGAATCCATTGAATCGATGGCTTCGACTTTGCCCGCTGATGTGCGTGCGTTTTACAATCGTTTGATGACACGTGACCATGTGGTGATTTCTCCTATTCACAAGGGGAATTGCTCGGTTTGTGGCATGCATTTGCCGATTAGCCAGGTGCAGTCCGTTCGTCAGGGAAAGGCGATTCAGTATTGCCCTGGGTGTGCGCGTATCCTTTATGAAGATTTGAATGCGCCTCAATGGGTGGGAACTGCGCCTGCACGTGGCGAACCGCGCAAGAATGGCATTTCTCGTTTCTCTGCAGAGTCTTTGATGGTGCCTGACATGGTGGCGACTTGTGCAGCAGATGCGATTGAAATTCTGGCGAGTAAGATGGAATCTGCTGGCTTTATTTCCAACTATGATACGTTGATTGGCTCTGCATTAGAACGCGAATCAATGTTGAGTACAGCCATGGACTTCGGTCTGGCGTTCCCACACGTGCGCGGTGTGGAAGGTGGGTCTTTGACCATTGCTTGCGGTGTCAGTAAAGAACCCTTTACTTGGGATTCTGAAGGAACGCAAACCAATATTGTCTTCTTGATCACGATCCCAGCTGCAGTGAGCGCATTTTACATGCGCCTGATCTCTGGCTTGACGGAGTCTTTCTTGAAGGAAGCCAATCGTAAGGCTTTGATTGAAGCCGAGACGCCGCAGGCACTTTGGAAGGCTTTGACGAAGGCAACGCGTACGACGATTAAGTAAGGCGCGATTGCATCTACGAAGGCTTTTAATGAAGACAAAGAAAGAGGGGGAGTTGTTGCTCCCCCTCTTTTAATTCACGCATGAAACACAGGCATTACTGTTGTGCATTCGGATCGTTACGACGAATGACACCGAGTTCTTCGAGCTTCTGGACAATCTGTCCCATGGCTTCATAAGTGCGCAAGAAGCCCTGAGGATTCATGATGATGCGTTCAAAGGGGCGCGGAATGGGGGTGTTGTTTTCAGGGCTGGGTTGCAGACGCATCAAGTCAAGGCGGATGGTGTGTTCCAACATGTGAATTTGGTAGATGCCGTCAGCATAGATTTCAGTTTCGATAGCCATAATGGTATTCCTTTTATCCGTGGGTTTGTTCAAATTCTCTCATAAAAGTAGTCAGTTCGTCTACCCCTTCTTCGGGCATTGCATTGTAAAGTGACGCACGTATGCCGCCGAGCGCACGGTGTCCCTTTAATGCAATGAGTCCTTCCTTTTCGGCCGCTTGGAGGAATTCTGTTTCCAGGGTAGCTGTCGGCAAGCGGAAGGTGACATTGGTGAGGGAACGCTCGTTTTTGGGTGCTAAGGGTCTCCAGAAGGCGGTACGGTCAATTTCTGCGTAGAGCTTTTCAGCCTTCCTTTGATTTTGGGCCCAGATGTTTTCGATGCCGGTTTTCAGCAAGTAGTCGGTCACATGGCCGAGGACATTGACGGCAAAGGTATTTGGAGTGTGGTAAAGCCCATTTGCCTTCGCATGTTCAAGGTAACAGAATGCCGCCGGAAGATTACGCCGTGCGTGCGATAAAAATTCCTTTTCTGCGACAACGACTGCCAAACCTGCCACGCCAAGATTCTTCTGTGCGCCAGCATAGAAGAGGTTGTATTTGGTGTAATCGCGCGGACAGGAGAGGATGTCGCTACTCATATCTGCGCATAGGGGCACGGGAGGCAAGGGGAAGTCTTCCGGAAGTGCGGTGCCAGCAATGGTTTCATTGGTGGTGACATGGGCATAAACGGCACGTTCATCCCAACCCTCTTCCCACGATGAAAGACGGCGTGCACGTGCAACTCGGGAGGCTTGCTGGTGTGCTTTTTCTCCCCAGTAACCACGCACCAGATAGTCGGCGGCCGCCCCTTCGCGGAGGAAGTTGTAGGGCAACATTGCAAATTGCCCAGAGGCGCCTCCTTGCAGAAGGAGGATGGTATAACGATCGTCCAACCCAAAGAGCGTCATCAAATTCTCAATGACGCGAGTCTTGAGTTCGGTATAGGCGGCGCTTCGGTGAGAAACTTCCAAGACGCTACAGGGGAGTCCGCTCCACGTGCATAAATCTTCGCGTGCAGCAGCCAGGACTTCTGGGGGAAGCATGCCGGGACCTGCGCAAAAATTGTAAATAGGATCCATCGTGATTTCTCCTTTTTACGCTTGAGTTGCCCATGGCGGTTGGGCGGGGAGCACTTTTTCGAAGGTGGCGATGAGTTCGTCTTCCATCGCTTTCGTATAGTTGCCACTGACGAATGCGTCATAGATGGAGGTGTTGAAGTGCTCCCATGAGGCTTCTTCACGGCCGGGGAGAATGGGGAAAAAGCGACATCCAAATCCTCGTGCCGCCTCAAGGTCGCCCGGTGCATCGCCCACCATTAAGACGTTGCTACGTTCAAAGCGCCCATCGGTGAGGGCGGTGAGCTGCGCCACTTTCAACCCGACCTCTTGTCCTGCAATATGCTGAACATAGTCAAGCAAGCCTTGACGGCCCCAATCTTCGCGCAAAACTGCCTCTGGAGATTGGGAGACGATGCCCGTCTCACTCCGCTTGTACATGCGCTTCAATGCCTTACGTGCGCCTTCATAAGCGGGGAAGGTAGCGCCAGAGGTGACAATCTCATTATTCACCGCATGGCTCCATGCCAAGATCTTTTCCAAGAAGGGCGAGGGGTGTTCGGCGAGCCACTGCGTGAGTGCTGGATTGCCTAAGGGTAAACCACTCTCAACAAATGCCTTTAAATCGGCCGTCGGGATGCGTGGCCAGTCGGCTTGAATGACTTCCGGGTGCTGATTGTAGGTTTCAAAGTTCAACAAAATCGCCTTGAAACGCGAGATACCACGCGTGACAGAGTAGAGGTTGACATAGTCTGCACAGGCGAAGTAAACGCGCGCTTCTTCAGGTGAGAGGGCTAAGGTCTTCACCATGAGGGGTTGCAAAAAGCCGTGTTGCTTTGCGGCCATGGTATCAACGATGCACCCGTCAGAGTCGAGGGCGACAAAGGTGGTGGGCATTTGATTCTGTTCCATTGTTATTGCTCCGCTTTGACTGCATCCCAAATGGCGTCGAGTTCTTCTAAGGTGAGCGACTTCATCTCTTTGCCACTTTCTTTCACACGCGCTTCAACTGCGCGGAAGCGACGCGAGAACTTCGTTGTGGCGGCGCGTAGGGCGCTTTCGGCATCCACATGAATAAAGCGGGCCAAGTTGACAAACGAGAAGAGAACGTCGCCATATTCATCGGCGATGGCTTCAGGGTCGCCACTCTTAATGGCGGCGCGGAGTTCGGCGATTTCCTCATCCAACTTGGCATTGGGGCCTTCTGCATCTTTCCAATCAAAGCCAACCTTTGCGGCCTTGTGTTGGGTGCGCTGCGCTTTCAACAGGGCGGGCAATGCTTCAGGTACGCCGTCTAAGGCAGAAGCCTTCGGTGCCTTGTGTTCGGTCTGTTTGATTTGTTCCCAATTCTTCAGCACGGTTTCAGTGTCTTTGGCATCAATGGTGCTGAAGACGTGCGGATGGCGACGAATAAGTTTGTCGGCGAGGGTGTTGACGACTTCGTCAAAGGTGAAGTCGCCACGATCTTCGCGGATGTCTGCTTGGAAGAGGACCTGCAGTAAGACGTCGCCGAGTTCTTCCTTGTGGTTGTCTAAATCGTCGCCCACCATGGCTGAAAGGAGTTCGTAACACTCTTCTTGCAGGCAGGGCTGGATGGAGTTTAAGGTTTGTTCACGGTCCCATGGGCAACCATCAGGTGCGCGCAGGGCTTTGAGTACCCATCGCAATCTTTCAAAGGGAGAGGGAAAATCGGTTGGAATAGTCTTCATAGCGTGACGCCTTTCGTTTCACCAGAGCGCGCTGGTGTAGGCAATGGGAGATACACGATTAGAAAAAGAATGAACAAAGGGTGAGAAAAATAAAGAAAACGAGATTCAAAAGGATGAATTTTAAGAGGTAGTGCAGGGGCTTTGCATCGGGTTCTTTGAGGTAGAAGCCAAAGGAGATTAAGCTGGCTAAAGAGGCAATTGGTGTGCCAAAACCACCGATGTCCGCACCCCAAAGGAGGGCCTTCCAGTTGGTCGTGAAGGGTTCTAAGAGAATCGCTGCAGGTACATTGGAGAGGAATTGGCTCACGAGTGCAGTTGTGGCTTGCGCGTGGTGCTCTAAAAGGCCTACGAAAAGGGTGCGGATAGATTCAATTTGTGCAAGATTCCCTGAGAAGACAAAGAAGCAGACAAAGGTGAGCAAGAGTCCGAAGTCGACTTTCTTGAGTGCCGTTCTACCAAAGATGAGCGAACTAATCGTAACGACAACAAAGGTGAGCCAACCCGGAATGACACGAAAAACAGCACAGAGACAGAGCGCAAAGAGGGCGCCATAGAGCCAGATTTTGCGCGGCATTTTGGGGAATTGGGGCGGCAGAAGGTTTGTTAATGGGGCATCTTTAACAAAGTGTGTGGTTGCCGCCAGGAGGAATGCGCCCGCAAAGGTAATCGGAAGCATCGCGATAAAGAAGTCGCTGGGCTGGAGTGCGTAGGCGGTGTAAAGAAAGAGATTTTGCGGATTGCCGACAGGCGTTGCCATCGAACCCAAATTGGCGGCAATCGTTTGTAAGAGGATGAGGTAGGGGATGCGATCGCGGAGGTGAAGACTGTCCAAAAGGTAGATGGCAAAAGGTGTCAATGCAATGAGGGCGACATCATTGGTGATGAGCATTGAGAGGAAGAAGGTGAGCTGAACAAGGGCATGTGCCAACGCACGATAGGATTGACGGCCCTTGAGCAACTTCGCTGCCAGCATCCGAAAGAGCGCGCATTCGCGCATGCCAGCTACGACCACCATTAGGCAGAAGAGGAGATTGAGCGTCGACCAGTCAATGGCGTTCCACCATTGTTTTGCAGGCGAGAAGCAGAAAGAGAGCGCCGCAGCGATGAAGGAAACAATCGTTACTGCATGGACACGCAGAAAGGCGAACACGGCTTCTCGTTTCGTACGGGAATCCGAAGGCATCTGCAGCGTAGGAGAAGGGTGTGTCACGCAGTTCCTTACAGAAGAGGTTAGTTGAGTGAAAGGTCGCCAAAGAGTTTCCACCCATGGACATCTTGCTCCACCTTTAAGGTGCGTCCAGGGAAACATTCGGGGAGGCGTTTTCGAAGGGTGTCGACCATAAAGGCTTCGCAGGCTTTCTGGAGGTCTGGATCTACGGTGCAAAGCGTTGCGATACGTAAATTGAGCGCATAGCCGGGGCCATACTTTGAGCCAATGCCTGCAGAGAAGTTGGGAACAATCGCAAAGAGGCCATCGTATTGCGGGCTGGCCGTAACCCCTTGTGCGGGGCGCGCAGGATGGCGTGTGACCGCATTTCCGTAACGTGCTTCTAAAGCATGGTCAATCTCATGAAGCAGTTGCGTTAAGGTGCTTTCAAATGCTTCCAACTGTTCATTTCGCATCTGCGACTCCCACGGCTGGATGGAGATAGTAGGGTTTTGGGTCAGTGGTCAACGTTTCCCCCAAGCGTTTCACAACGGATGCTAAAAGCGAGGGGGCAATTTCTACAGCGCGTAAGTTAAAGGTGCTCAAGCGATGGGCGTCTGGAGAGACGGCTGTAGCGTCGGGCGTATAGGTTTCTCGCTTGCGGAGTTCAAACCCGCCTAATTGTTCAATCTTCTCCTCGGTCACTCGGTAACGGACCGTCCAGAGGGTGTTGCGTCGGGCATCCCCAACCACGGTCACTTCGGGAAGCCCAGAGGCCGCCGCCAAGACGGCTGCAGAGGGAAAGCCAAGGGGTTGCAAATTCCAGGCGATTCCCATGCCTTGCAGGGTGGCAATCGCTGCGCGAATCCCCGCAAATGAACCCGGACCCAAGCCCACGGCAAGTGCGTCAGGCTTCTCTTCGCCCAAAAAGTCTCGCATCTTTGCGACCCAAGAATCATCGCGTCCATCTAAGGAGAGGGTGCGACCCATGAAGGCAATGTGAGTAAACGCAGAGGAGCGGTCAAGAATGAGTGTTCGCATTAAAAACACCTCTTAATCAAAGTCAAAATACCTTGTTTCCAAGGAACACGGTGAGTCTTCCCACTTTTCCCACGGAATTGGTCTAAATTCGCGATATACCACGCATAGTTTCGCAACAGAGCATCAATATCGGAGTAGCGCGGTTGCCATCCTAAGCGGGTCTGAATCTTCTCAACGCTAACGAAACTATCCTGTGCAGCCGTCTCGTAGACCCACGCATACAAGGGGGATAAGTGAAGTTTTTCTAAGACTTTCAACCCTGCGATGACCAGTTTCGCCGGCGTTGTACGAATCTTTTTACCATGACCTGCGGCATCTAACACGGCTTGCCACTCTTCGCGCATCGTCGTAAATACGGCCGCGCCTACATTGTAGGTGTCGCGAACAACGGTGAGGTCGGGATGCGTTAAGGCTAAACCAATGGCTTCGCAGAGGTCTTCCACATCTAAGAGTTGGTAACGATTCTTCCCGTTGCCAATCATGGGG
>JAGCML010000043.1 GCA_017646485.1 Kiritimatiellia bacterium | reverse complement strand
CAAAGGAGAAGGGCTTACGAAGGACGTCTGATGCACCGATTTTCAGTGCCTCGGCCTCAGAGAACTTTTTTTCGTTCTTCGTTGAGGGCTTCTTGCGAAGCAACAACAAGTCGCCTGTTAAGAGGAGCACACTGCCAGGTGTGAGGAGCGTTGCAATCTCCACGGCTAACCTTGCCGTGTCATCTAAAGTGTCTAATGTTCGTGTGAGCAGTGTTGACATGCTTACATCACGCGTTCGACCGTGATTTCAGGGTCGAGTTCCTCACGCAAGACACGTTCGATGCCACTCTTTAAGGTCATCATCGCATGGGGGCAGCAACCACATGCGCCACGCAGACGCAAGTGGACAATCTTGTTTTCGATATCCACCAATTCCAAGTCGCCACCATCAGCCTGAAGCATCCCACGGAGCGTTTCGAGTTTAGCTGCAATTTGTTCATTTAAAGTTGTCATTTTAATGTTCCTTTCAATTACGGTCAAAGTATAACAAACGTTCTCAATCTGTGCAGTCCTAAAAGATTTTTATTCCGCAGAAACGAATGTAGTCACGACTGTATTCACCTGATTGACGAATCCTGATTTTAGGGCCCTTAAACATACGGAAGGAAGCAGCTGAGAGACATTCATCTGCTGAAAATCATGCCCTAATCGTTTACGAGGGGCGTTTTAGTCACTCAGGGTTTCTTCGTCAGCGGTGACTTCGGTGGCGCTGGTCTTGAAGTAGGAGGCTAAGACTTTTTGTACAACGGGGCCAGCATCGCGTCCGCCGCCAATGCCATTATCAAGCATGACGCATACGACGATTTCGGGTTTGTCTGCGGGGGCGAAGGCGGTACACCACACATGCTTTCTGCGCACACCGCGATCCATGTATTCTGCAGTACCGGTCTTTCCTGCGACGCTAACGCCATCGACTTGCATGGTTTGACCTGTACCTGCGCGGACAGTCATTTTCATGCCTTCAATGACTTCAGTTAAGGCGCGTTGGCTCCAGGGAAGGGTGTGGACGAGTTCGCCAGTGGTTTTGCCGAAGGCTGCAAGGCGAGGACGATATTGTTTGCCGCGCATTGCAATCGCACTGGTGGCGTAGGCCACTTGAAGGGGTGTCGCAGTGATTGCGCCTTGTCCAATTGCACATTGGGCGGTGTCGACAGGATTCCACTTGTTCTTGTAACGGCGTTGCTTCCACTCGGGTGAGGGAATGAAGCCCTTTGCCTCCGCGGGGAGGTCAATGCCTGTGGCTGCGCTAAACCCTGCCGCTTTAGCGGTCTGAATGATTGCCTCAATGCCAATCTGCGTTCCCATGGTGCAGAAGTAGGGGTTACACGATTTCATGATGGCTTGGCGAAGGTCGAATTCGCCATGTCCGTAGCGTTGCGCGCAACGCAGTCTACAGTTGTAGTCGGTGTAGATGCCTCGGCAATCATAGAGCGTGTCAGGATTGTGCCCACAGGCTTGTCCTGCGATCGCAACAAAGGGCTTAAAGACGGAGCCTGGCGCATATTGGGCTTGAATGGGGCGATTGATGAAGGGGAGGCCCGGGGTGTTGTTTAAACGGGCAAGGGTGGCGCCTGCGTGGGGCGGAATCATCATGTTGAGGTCATAGCCTGGCGCAGAGGCTAAGGAGAGAATATCTCCATTGCGCGGATCAAGGGCAACAACTGCGCCAGGACGACCGTTAAGGGCGGCCTCAGCGACGCGTTGGAGGCGCACATCTAAGGTGGTGGTTAAATCACTACCAGGAACGGCTTCCTCGCAGACCCAGCGTTCACGGGTATAGCCACGCGAATCTACGCGAAGATTCTCCTCACCACTCTTGCCTGCGAGAATTGAATCGTAACGAGCCTCAAGTCCTGCACGGCCTCTTAATTCAGGGAGACGATAATTCCATTTACGGCCGCTATTGGTATAATTGGACTGTTTTTTGCCAGGGGCGCCGACATATCCAATGGTGTGTGCGGCGAGTGCGCCATTGGGATAAATGCGTTTGGGCATTGGTAGGACGGTGACACCGGGGAGTTCTTCTGCCCATTCAGAGAGGTAGGCGATGGTACGGTAATCAACGTCTTGCCAGATAATCAACGGCATAGGCAAGCTGGTGCGGATGTGCGTGGCGACCTGTTCGCGGGTGAGGGTGCGTGGTAATCCTAAACGGAGCGCCAACTGGTCGATGAGCGTATCCGCGGCGAGCGTGGTGTATCGTCCTGCAGAACGGAGTTCTTCGCAGTAAAGTGCCACTGCATAGGCCGGGCGATTATCCGCTAAAACTTCGCCATTTCGGTCTAAAATGCGTCCGCGCAGACCTGGCACTTCAACATAACGGAAACTTTGCGCAGATTGGGCCGCACCATAACGGGGACTGTCAAGGACTTGGACATTCCATAAGCGCCAGGTTAGAAACAGCTTTGTTATCAGCGAGTGTGACGGCGTAGTGACCGGACAAAAGGTTATGCCTATCGAAAAGGTTGGTCTTTACGTTCCTGGCGGAACCGCCGCTTATCCCTCGACTGTTCTTATGGATTCCATCCCCGCGAAGATTGCAGGAT
>JAGCML010000042.1 GCA_017646485.1 Kiritimatiellia bacterium | reverse complement strand
GGTAGCACTCAAGGAAACCTACGAACGCCTCGATGCCTTTGGGCGCCGCCATCATATCCTCATCGTCAACGACAATCCTTACAGCACCATCCTCAATCGCCATCCGCAAAGTCTGCTTCAGGTACCAGGCGCTATGGACTGTTGCATCGAATTTAACTCCATGTCGAAGAGTCACAACATGCCTGGGTGGCGCATTGGTATGTTGGCAGCGAAGGCCGAATACATCCAATATATCTTGCGCGTCAAGAGCAACATCGATTCGGGTACTTTCCGAGCGATGCAATTAGCGGCAGTTGCGGCTTACGACAACGACGATGCTTGGCACGAGGTCCACAACTTCGACATCTACCTCCCCCGCCGTCGTGCCGCAGAACAGATTATGGAAGCGCTCAACTGTAAGTACGATCCGCATCAAGTAGGCATGTTCCTCTGGGGTAGAATTCCCGATCATTACGACACGGTAGAAACCCTCACCGAGCACCTTCTTCACGAGGCAAAAGTATTTATTGCCCCCGGTTTTATCTTCGGTTCCAACGGAAATCGCTATATTCGCATATCGCTTTGTGCAACGGAAGAAAAAATCCTTGAAGCACTTCACAGAATAAGAGCGTTACAGTTGTAAAACAGCTTCGACTTTAATGACCTAAGACTTCACAACCTCAGAACTTCTGAACATCAGAACTTCATAACTTCTGAACCTCCCAACCTCTTAACCTCTTAACCTCAGAACTTCTTAACCTCAGAACCTCTTAACCTCAAAAAATTATGGAACTCGATATTCTCCCCCTTAACTTACCTGGCATTGAACCCAAACGCCCATTGGTTATCTCCGGTCCCTGCTCTGCTGAAACAGAGGAACAAGTTATGGCCACCGCAACGCAACTTGTGGCGCAAGGCATTAAAATCTTTCGCGCTGGTATCTGGAAGCCACGCACGAAACCCGGAGGTTTTGAAGGCGTAGGCGAACCTGGTTTGAAATGGTTGCAACGTGTAAAAAAGGAACTCGGAATGCTGGTCACTACTGAGGTAGCCACGGCAGCACATGTCAAAGCGGCGCTCGCGCATAATATAGACATTCTTTGGATAGGCGCACGTACGGTGGCCAATCCCTTTGCTATGCAAGAGATAGCGGATGCTTTGAAGGGGCATGACGTACCTGTGATTGTGAAAAACCCCGTTAATCCCGACTTAGAGTTATGGATTGGCGGTCTTCAGAGAATTAACGGTGCGGGCATCAAACGCATGGCGGTGATTCACCGAGGTTTTTCATCGTGTGACAAGAAGATTTACCGCAATCTCCCCATGTGGCACATCCCTATCGAACTCCGTCGCCGCATTCCGAATCTTCCCATTCTCTGCGACCCCTCACACATCGGCGGACGTCGCGAACTCATCGCACCACTCTGCCAACAGGCGATGGACCTTGGGTTTGACGGGCTCATCGTTGAGACCCACTGTTGCCCCGATTGCGCTTGGAGCGATGCAGGTCAGCAAGTGACGCCCGACGTCTTCAATTTCATCCTCAACAAACTCGTGGTGCGCGAAATGGGTGAGACCACCGAAAGCCTCGTTGAATTGCGCCGACAAATTGATGAATGCGACCACGCACTGATTGAATTACTCGCCAAACGAATGCGCGTCAGCCGCGAAATAGGTCAGTATAAAAAACAACACGGCATGACCGTGGTGCAAACCAATCGCTATGCCGAAATCCTGGATAAGCGTGGCGCACAAGGAAGCCTCTGTGGCATGGACAGCAGTTTCATGAAACACATTTTCGAAGCCATCCACGAAGAAAGCGTACGCCAACAGGTGGAAGAAATAAATAAGTAAATGAGGTTATAAGGTCTTAAGGTCGCT
>JAGCML010000041.1 GCA_017646485.1 Kiritimatiellia bacterium | reverse complement strand
GAGGGGTGTGGGGGCGAAGCCAGCCCCCACATCTCCCCTAATCCACTAATCCACAGCACGCGCAGCGTGCGTAATCCACAGCGGCGTAGCCGCGTAATCCGCTGTTATTCAGCGAGTTGGATGGGGTGAGATTCGTTAAGAAGGGCTCGGAGAGCGAGAATGGCCCAGAGGGTGTCTTCAGAGGAGGCGTTCCAATGGCCGCCCGCGGGAGTTATTTTTTGCGTATTGATAATGGCGAGTGCGATAGCTTCACGCCAATTGGGGGGAGGATTTTCTGTCGGGATATCGCGTTGGAGGGCAAAGAGTTGTTTGGGTTGCGCACGATATGACTCCACCGCAGCGGTGAGATTGGTGTAACATGCCGATGGCGCTGGGGGTGGCATTGCGTACTCCAAGGGCGTGATATCGCAACGCGCAATACGGAACGGAGGCGCATCAGGTGTGGTGAGCGCATAGTCACATAAGAGACGATCAATCCGATTGGAAGCGGCAGTCTGCACGGCGAGCCAACGTTGTGCGCGGTCAATTGCCTCCTCTGCCTCTTGCGAAATAGAGAGGGTAAGCGAAGCCTCGGTCTGCAATTGGAAACTCTGTTCCTGCGCATAGGAAAAGACAGGCAGCAGGGCCAACCAGCCTCCGAAAAGAAGGCCACTCCATCGTTTTAACCCGTGAATGCACTGACCCATTTTAGTAGACCCCATATCGTTTCGTGACAAGTTCGCCTGGCACCTCTTTTAGGAAACGCGAAGGTTTAAGGTAAAGCGTGCCACCACTATGGGCAATGTGACGCATGGAGGGGGCACAGAGAAAGAGGTTTTCCTTCGCTCGCGTGACGGCCACATAGAAGAGGCGCCGCTCTTCTGCGTCATCGCCCTCTTTCAAAGAACGCCCACTGGGGAACATCTCTTCATTGCACCACAAGACAATGACGATGGGCCACTCCAACCCCTTCGCCTGGTGCACGGTGGAGAGTCGAATGCCCGGCACATCATCCATGGCGCGTGCCTGTTCGGCATCCACGTTGGTCATTAGGGCAACATCATAGAGGAATTCTGCGACGGGCTTACCGCGTTCTAACTGAGCAGCAAGGGTGGCAACATCATCACATCGGTCGTCGGCATTCTCGAAATTGCGTTGCAAATAGGCCTCGTACCAGACATCCAAGAAGGAAGAGACGGCGCGATTACCATTGTGTTCCCAATCATTCGCGTGATAATCCCCAATGAGTTGGTCAATAATCGCCCAGTCATCCTTTGCCTTCTTTGGCATGAGCGAAGCCAGTTTGAGGCGATCGGTCTCCAAGGCACCATTGAATTGTCCGCCCATCTTCTGCCAAATTTTCTCAGCGGTTTTAGGACCAACACCCTGTAAGAGCGCCATCATGCGTTGGAAGGCGAATTCATCGGTGCCTCCGCTACAGAAACGCAGGTAGGCAATCACATCCTTGGCATGGACACTTTCAAAGACCCCCTGCCCTGACGTGAGGGAGTAATCCAAGTGTTGGCGACGCAGGGCCATTTCTAATTCAAGCACATGAAAGTGCGAACGATAGAGCACGGCAATATCTGTGGGCGCGTAACCCGATTGCAAGGCACGTTGAATCGTGCGAATGACAAATTGGGATTGTTCGGCAGCATCACGCAAAAAGGTAACGAGCGGTTTCTCGTGTTCAGAAGGCCGAACGGCGCGGAGGGTCTTTTGGAACTGTTCGGGATTGCCCGCAATTACCGCATTGGCCACCTCTAAGACCTCTGGCACGGAACGGTAATTGCGTTCCAATTTGATAATCTCGCACCCCTCCCAACGCTTCGGGAAGTCCATGATATTGCGGAAGTCTGCCCCGCGCCAAGAATAGATGCACTGGAAGTCATCGCCCACCGCCATCAGATTGCGATGGTAAGAGGCGAGCATATCCACCAACTGCGCCTGAATGGTGTTGGTATCTTGATATTCATCCACCAAGACATAGGCAAAACGTGAGCTATATTCGTGTAAGACCTCGGGGTGTTCTTTAAAGAGTTTGAGAGTCAGGACTAAGAGGTCATCGAAGTCCATCGCATTGGCATTGCGTTTTGCCTCGGCATAATCCCGCGCAATGGCCAACACAATCTCGGGGTCTACGGGATCATTGAAGGAGGTCGCCTCAACGATTTCGCGCAAGTCGCCCTGCGTATTGGCAGCCTTTCCTATGAGCGAAGCGAGTACCTCCTTCTTCGGGAAGTGTTTTAAATCCGAAACGCGCGCCTTTAATGCCTTGTTGATTAACCCATTGGCATCATCGCGATCAAGAATAAGAAAGGAACGCGTAAAGCCCACCTTCTCTGCATGACGACGCAGAATGCGATGGCAAATATGGTGGAAGGTGCCTGACCAAAGAGAGGCAATCGCAGGACCGGCCAACTTGGTGGCGCGTTCAAGCATCTCACGCGCCGCACGGTTCGTGAAGGTCAACAAGAGAATCTGTTGAGGTGCCACCCCTTTTTCAATGAGGTAAGCCACACGATAGGTAAGGGTGTGCGTCTTGCCTGTGCCGGCGGCAGCAAGCACAAGCAGTGGGCCATCAGGGGCCGTCACAGCTGCAAATTGTTCAGGATTTAAAAGGGATTGCCAATCGGTCATGCCGTCTCCAAAATAGTCACACAAAGTATAACACAAACCTTCACCCCTTGTGCGCAAGGGGATACATCCACCCAGCGTGCTGCTTACACGGGAAAAGAAAAAGCGCCGCATGAAGCGACGCTTGTTTCCTGCAATCTTTGCGCGAAGGGCTTAGGCTTCAGGCATGGTCTTGCGAAGACCCTGACCGCGATCGCCTTCCTTCCACTGACCACGCTTGATGAGCAAATCGATGCGTTCGAAACGCTTGAGCACGTTGCGCTTAGCCGTGATCTTACCGGAACCCTTGAGACTTCTGTGCTGGCTCATGTAGAACCTCCTTAAGTTTTCTTGGGGGCGTAACCCCCGTGTGATGAAAAAAGTGGCGATAGGATATCAGAAGTTTAAAAAGAGTGCAAGCATTTTTTTGCGAGACTCCTTGAGATTTTGCAGAATTTTAAGGCGCCACCTCGTTCAAACCCTGCGATTCAGCAGGTCTGGATAGAAGACGAACGGCGAAAACCTTCGGTTTATTTTCTGCAGAAAAGGTCAATTTGAGTGTATCGCCGGCGGTGCCCTGCGCCACAATTTGAGCCTCTGGCAAGGCAATTTCACCCTGCGTCAACGGGTCAAAGAGCACAAAAGTCGCAGATGAATTAAAGCGAACGGCTTGCGTTTCTGAAGCGCCAGCGACTTGCAAGGTGAGCGTGACCAGTCCCGTGTTTGAGCAATCAATCGCCGCAACATTAAAGCGATAGGCGATTGTCAGCGTGGTGTTGTCTGCATCTGAGCATAAAATCCCCTCCAAAGCACCAATCGCCTCACTTAAATCTGCCGCAGAAAGGGTACTTCCTTTGCCGTCATCTAAGACAATTGTATCGGGCGCCGCGCCACCTGTTGCCGCCAAAATGCGTTGTACTGCACAGTCGGAGTAGTCGGTCGTGTCGCCGACGAACGGCTTGGGCAATGCTGGCGGTGGTGTAGCAGTAAAGGTGGCCGTGAGCGTGTACGGCCCGACAGAACCGTAGTTTTCCGAATCATTGAAATACCAAGGCATCTCTTCCGAAGCAGAACCATCTGCCGAAAGCGTGGCGCTTTTCATCGGATGAACCGTGCCTGAAACGCGCACCACATAGGTGCCAGCCGCAGGAAGCGTGAGCGTGCAGACTGCATTGCGAATGTCTGCAAAATCCACCTCGTTCGCAGGCCATTGTGGGGTCGAGGCAACGGCAAGCAATTCGCCACGCGAATGAAACACCGCCACCATCGCATCTAAGGATGCGCCTTCACTCTCGCCTAAGTAGTTGGGCACAACCGCAATGGTCAGTGAACCTCCGCTCGTGGTGGTCACAGTAAAACAATCGACGTCATTTTCGACTCCGCTTTGATCGGTTG
>JAGCML010000040.1 GCA_017646485.1 Kiritimatiellia bacterium | reverse complement strand
GCCGACGAAGTTCGAACAGTATTACGACTTTGAAGAGGCCGTTGTGACGATTCCATCGCATCGCTTTTTGGCGATTAAGCGTGGTGAAGCCGAGGGAGTATTGCGCGTTTCTCTGGTGGTGGACTGGGATTCGGTTGTTACCTTTGCCACGGACACCTTTGGTCTGCGTCCGTCTCCATGGGCAGAGCAACTCTCTCTCGCGGCGAAAGAAGCCTGCCGTCGTCTGATTGCACCATCGGTGGAATTGGACGTCATGGTAGAACTGAAGCAACAAGCCGACCGTGCCGCAGTAGAGATTTTTGCTGAAAATTTGCGTCATTTGCTCCTACAAGCACCCTTAGGGGAGCGCGCCGTTTTAGGGGTGGACCCAGGCATTCGCACGGGATGTAAATGCGTGGCCTTGGATGCGACTGGAAAATTCCTTAAGAATGTGACGATCTATCCCTCGCAAGGTGCCCAGAAAGATGTTGAGGCTGCGGTCGAATTGTTGAAATTGGTGGCACAGTATCAGCCCGTGGCCGTGGCGGTCGGCAATGGCACAGCAGGACGCGAAACCGAACGTTTTGTCCGTCAAACGCTCACGCGTAGCGGTAAGACCGATATCATTGTGGTGCCAGTAAATGAGGCCGGCGCATCGGTTTATTCGGCGAGTGCGGTGGCGCGTGATGAATTCCCTGAATTAGACCTTACTGTGCGTGGGGCGATTTCAATCGGTCGACGTTTGCAAGACCCGTTGGCAGAACTCGTGAAGATTGATCCAAAGGCAATTGGGGTGGGGCAATACCAACACGATGTGAATCAGTCGCTTTTAGCCTCTAAGTTGGATGAGGTGGTAGAACGCTGCGTGAATAGCGTAGGGGTGGAACTCAATACTGCGAGTGTCTCTCTACTGACGCGAGTTTCAGGGATTGGGCCCTCCTTGGCGAAGCGTATCGTGGACTACCGTAATGCCAATGGCGCCTTCCGTTCTCGTGGAGACTTATTGCGTGTTTCTGGCTTGGGGGCAAAGACCTTTGAACAGTGTGCAGGCTTCTTACGCATTCGTGAAAGCGTGAATCCGTTGGATCGTTCTGCGGTGCACCCAGAACGTTATGCACTGGTGGAAACGATGGCAGCTGATGCAGGCATGTCATTGGATGCGCTCATTGGGAATACCGATGCCGTTGGCCGCATTCAAAAACAACGTTATGTCACAGCAGACGTTGGTCTTTTGACCATTGATGACATTTTGAATGAACTGCGTAAGCCAGGTCGAGATCCGCGCGCAGAGTTTGAACCGCCCGCCTTCCGTGAAGATGTGTGCACAATCGAAGATGTACGTCCAGGCATGAAACTGGAAGGTATCGTGACGAATGTGACGGCCTTTGGCGCATTTGTGGATATTGGTGTCCATCAGGATGGTTTGGTGCATGTTTCTGAACTCTCCAATCGCTTCATTCGTGACCCCTCGGAAGTGGTGAAGTCTGGGGATAAATTAACCGTGCGTGTCTTGGATGTGGATTTGGCGCGTCGGCGTATTTCCCTCTCGGCACGATTAGAGCCGAAGGGCAAACCTGCGGATAAGCCACGAGGCCCCGTGCGCAATACGCATGGTCAGCGCCCCAGAACGAGTAGCACGTCTTCCTTCTCCAACAATCCCTTTGCAGGACTTTAATCCTTATGAATAGCACGATTTCACTTGCGCCCTTACGCGGTGTGACAGGATTGCGCTTCAGGCAAGCCTTTCAAGCGCATCACTCAGGCTTGGATTTGGCGGTGGCACCCTTCATTGCCACGGTTCAGGGAGATCGCGTTAAGCCGGAAATTTTGCGCGGTATTGACCCTACGGTGCAACCCGAAGGTTTGCCCTTAATTCCACAAGTCATTGGTAAAGACCCTCGTCAATTACGCGTCATGCTTCAAGCGATGAAAGCATTGGGCTACCAACAAGTGGACCTCAATGCGGGATGCCCGTGGCCATTCGTGGCTAAAAAGGGGCGTGGCGCAGGCTTATTGCGCGATGAGACGATGCATGCCGCAATGTTGGAAGCCGGGTGTGAGGAACTTGTCGAGTGAAATTTCTCGATCAAAGTACGCTTAGGCATTGAATAAAAGACCCTGCTTGAGAAGCGGTTGCCGTTGATTCAACGTTTTCCGCTGCGCGAACTCTGCGTTCATCCGCGTACGGCTAAGCAGATGTATGAAGGCACGGTAGACTTAGATGCCTTCGCACGCGTTTGTGAACAGTGCACCTTGCCCTTAACCTACAATGGCGATATTCGCACGTTAGAAGATTATCAACGCATCTCTGCGCGTTTCCCCACGGTGAAACGCTGGATGCTGGGGCGTGGGATTGTTGCAAATCCCTTCCTCGCCGAGAGTATTCGCGCAGGGAAAGATACACGCGACATGGCACGTTTCCAACAGTGGCATGCCGATATTTTATCGCGTTATGCAGAAAATGCACCCGGTGACCATGCGTTATTGGGACACTTGAAGGAACTTTGGAGCTATCTTGCACCCACCTTTAAGCAAGGTGACCAACTCTGGAGTAGCTTGAAGATTACGCGGACACGCGAAGAATTTGAGCGCGTTTTGCGGTTGATTCCCCTTCAGTGGCGATAGGATTCGTCATGCTCCTTTGCGGAGTATGGTTTCAATTCAAACGGGGGGAGAGGCCCCCGTTTTGCATTTGTGGATAGAGGTGCGTTAACATCGAAAAAGCCGCATTGCAATTACAGACACATTCCGCTACGAAATGGGCGTGGAGTGCGTAAAATTTTCGCATAGCGAATAGAGTTATGCTATACTTTATAGAGAAAGCACCTATTGGAGTTTTAGATGTTTAACAGGGATGAAATTGTTGCTCGCATTACAACGCTCAAGCGTGGCGTTGAGGAGATGCGTGGTTATTTGAAGATTGAAGAGCGTAAGGAACGTTTGGCGCAGTCTGAAGCGCGTCAGGCAGAGCCTGGTTTTTGGGATAATCCCGAGGCGGCACGTTCGGTCATTGCAGAAGGCAATGCAGAAAAGGCATTTATTTATCCTTACGATGATTTGGTTTCTGCAGTAGAAGAAGCAGAAATGGCACTCGAAATGGCCGATGCAGAAGAACCTGGTCCTGAACAGGATGCTATGGCAGACGAGGCGGTCGCAAGTTTGGATCGAGCAGAGAAGACTGAAGATAAGTTGCGTTTGCAGTCCTTGCTCTGTGGGAAGTTAGATTCCAGCAATGCGATTTTGACCTTGCACTCTGGCGCAGGTGGTACGGAAGCTTGTGATTGGGCTTCGATGCTCTATCGTATGTACCAGATGTATGCGGATGATGCCGGATTTGAAGTGGAAGTGCTTGACTTCCAGCCGGGCGATGAAGCAGGTGTGAAGAGTGTCATGTTTGTGGTAAAGGGCGCCTACGCTTATGGTTATTTGAAGGCCGAACGTGGCGTGCACCGCTTGGTGCGTATCTCGCCCTTTGACGCAGCAAAGCGTCGTCATACTTCGTTCGTTTCTTTGGACGTGGTGGCTGAAATTTCTGACGACGTGGACGTGGAAATCAAGGAAGAAGATTTGCGCGTAGACACGTATCGTGCTGGCGGTGCTGGCGGTCAGAAGGTGAATAAGACAGACTCCGCTGTGCGTTTGACGCATATTCCCACGGGCATCGTGGTGGCCTGCCAGGTGGAACGTTCTCAGCACCAGAACAAGGCTCGCGCAATGCAGGTCTTGAAGGCTAAGCTTTATGAACTCGAAATGGATAAGAAGCGCAAGGAAATGGAGCGCTTCTATGGTGACAAGGGTGAAATCGCCTGGGGTAGCCAGATCCGTTCTTACGTCTTCCAACCCTACACGATGGTGAAGGACCACCGCACGGGCTATGAAAATGCCAATGTGCAGGGCATGATGGATGGCAAGTATGTTCAGGGATTTGTCGAGGCTTATCTGAAGCAGCGTGCTCAGGAAGCTCAGCAATAAACATGATTTACTAACCTTAAAGGAGAAAATCGATGGAATTCACAGACGCTAAAACCGTACTTGAAACCAATGGTCAGGGCCATGTGCTTGCTTTCTGGGACACGTTGAGTGCAGATGAGCGTACGGCTTTGTTGGACCAAATCGCGACTTTGGATTTCGCCGCGATTGCGCGTATGCAGGGTATCTTGAATGATGCAGGCACGCCTGCTGCCGCAGCGGGTGCATTTGAACCTGCTCCTGTGGAAGTGCCTGAAGGTGATGCGCTTACGGCTTGCGTTGCGAAGGGTGAAGAATTGCTTCGTGGTGGCAAGGTCGCTGCATTGCTCGTGGCTGGTGGTCAGGGCTCTCGTTTGGGTTATGAAGGTCCTAAGGG
>JAGCML010000039.1 GCA_017646485.1 Kiritimatiellia bacterium | reverse complement strand
GGCTCACTGGAATGGTAGTGCTACTCTGTCTCTTCGCGATAATGCGAAGTTAATCGCAGAAGGTGCGGTCTTCAACATCGCAGTAGATGGCGCCGCTACACTCACCTTGGAAAACAATGCTGAAGTGCGTGTGAAGGGCTTGGCTTATCACAATACAAATGCGAACGCCTCTACGATTCATTTGAAGGGTGGCGCGCTCTTGTTGGGTGATGCAGGCATTCGTCACAACCGTGGAACAACGCCGCTCTTGACCTTCAATTATGAAGAAGGCACATTGGGTGCATGGACTGGCATCGCCTCCTTGGGCGCAGATGCCGCAGCTGCAATTGCAGATGTGACGGGTACGCCGCGCTTCGCTTCTGCTACTGGTGCTTCCTTGGAATTGACCCAGGTCGAGCCCTTCTTGGCGGGTGGTGAAGCCATCAACCAGGGTGGTGATTTGCGCTTGAAGCAGATGACAATTAATAAGGTTACCGCTGAAGGTGGTTCGATTACGGTGGTCGATGAAGTGACCGCTGCTGAAGTGGAAATCGCTACTGGCGCAACCCTCACCTTTGATGGTGGCGTGCTCATTGCAGGGGCCTGCACCTTCGCTGATGGTGCCACGCTTCAGGTTCCGATTCGTCCCAACTTGAGTGATGGTGGTTATGTGGTGATGAATTCACCAGCAGCATTGCTGGACCTCTCTGGCGCAGTCGTCTCCTTGGTGTTGGATGAAACGCGTACGGACGCTGAAAAGGTCCTTCCTGAATTGCCAATCGCTGTGGGTGCTTGCGATACCACGCAAGAGCCCAATGTGAAGGGTGTCGCCTTACTGAACAATACCAATAATGCAATCTCTGACTATGAATTGGTCTTGAAGTCGGGTGACATGGGTGAGGGTCTCTATGTCACATTGACTGGTACCGAAGTCTTGAAGAGCCGTCGTCAAGAATTGAAGGCGACGTCGGATTATACGCTCTATCAATCTTCTGCAGATAGTGCACCATATTATTACTTTGTTGCTGTCGAACCAGATGCACGCTTGCAGATTCTTGCAGAGGGTGTGGCCGTTTCTCACCTCACCTTCACGGGTGACTCGACGCGTGTCATTGCTCAAAGCAACGCACCTGCGATGTTGTTGCAAACCAACAACACCTCCATTACGACCGATATGGTCTTTGACCTCTCCGCATGGGCTACGGCAATGCCGGAATTTGTCCGTGGCGCTGTGCGCGGTATGCCCGCCAGCCAGTGCTTGATTAGCGGTGGTATTTCCGTGGCTCAGGGTGTGTTGATTACGGCCGACCTTGGCACCTATACCTTGCCAGAAGGATTTGACGTAGCGGTTGAAGCAGGGGAGAAGGGTCTCTACTTGGTGGTTCGCTCGATGCGTCCGACCCGTTCGGTCTCGGTGAACTTCACGAACATGCAGACGCCTTTGGTGGCACCTCCTGCAAAGCTGGGTCTTTATCCTGTCAATGTGGCAGCATGGAATGATTTGAATAAGGTGTATTCCTCTTCTGAATTGAAGATTACCGATGTGGGTGGCGTGGCTGCACAGACGGCTTCCAGCCAGTTGGCAGTCTATAATGCTGAAGTGATTACCTCGACGGAAGCTCCCACTTCGATGTTGAAGGTGTGGTTGAATGATGCGGCCGCACAGACGATTCGTGTCCAAGACATGCCGTTTGATGCCTATCGTGTGGTGTTGATCTTCTCCAACGACCTGAAGGGCGCGGCTTACGCTCCGATTCAAATCGCTGAAGGGGTTTACACGATGGATGGCGCAGGCTATACGCGTCGTGACATTGAATCCTATGCAGTGGTAAACGAACGCACTGGCTTGGTGACCTTGCAGATTGAAGGGGATGATGCTTGGGGTCACACCGACTTGCCTGAAGCAGAAGCTCCTATCGTGGCAGGTTACAATGCATTGGTCTCCGATGTCATTACGACCGCAGACCTCTCCATTGAACTTCCTGCAGCTGTCTATGGTCAGCTTTACGCAGGCTTGGCTGCCCTTCAAATCGTGGAAGCGCCTGAGGCACAGGACGAAATTGAAAAGTCCTTCGCTTACACCTTCACCGACGCTGGCACCTATGACCTCGCAAGCGTTACCGACACGAATGGTAACATCTGGGAAAGCGGTTCGAAGAATACATTGAGCATCACTGCGACCGAAGATGTGACCGTAATCTTGCCCGAAGGATTTGTGGCAGATACCATTACGCTTGCAGGTGCTGGCACGATTACGCTTCAGGGTGCACAGAATGGTGGCGCTGCAATCAACACCTTGAATGCTGGCGCACTTGCTCATTTGACGGTTTGCTTCCCCTGCGAAGATGTGGTCTTCACAGCTCCCTCGGGTAAGGTCAC
The DNA here is from genome assembly GCA_017646485.1 of Kiritimatiellia bacterium. Taxonomy (GTDB): domain Bacteria; phylum Verrucomicrobiota; class Kiritimatiellia; order RFP12; family DVOR01; genus Spyradenecus. The sequence goes on along the minus strand of JAGCML010000039.1, from coordinate 4,379 downwards.
CTTCGAAAAGGCCTTCAATAACAATGGTCAGCCTTACATGATTGCGGCGGATGCAACCCTTGTGCTTGGCGAAAACAGTGGCATTACCACGAATATGGAACCCGCGCTTTTCGGGACCAATGCCGCAATGCTCACAATTGACGCTGCATCTGAAGGCACCTTGCGTCGCAATTATCCTGTGGCACAGGATCGTCCGGCTGGTTCTGGTTACGCATGGGAAATTATCCTCGCCTATAAGAAGGCAACCTTTAGCGGTGATGCCTATTGGCAACCCGACCTCCTCGTTGAGGAAGGCGATGAAATCGTTGTTAATGGTAACAACGTTTGGGTGACGGGTAATACCACGCGTCGTACCTTCCAGTACACACAGAGGGGTGGCTCCTTCACAATGGGGAATACGACCAACAATAACAATGGTTTCCTTTGTTCACCTGCTGGCAATAGTGCATTGGTGGATGGTAACTTTGATATTTCTGGCGGTGTATTGCACACCTCTGCTATTTTGGCATGGGATGCAAATGCTCAAATCGCTGTGAATGTTTCGGGTTCGGGTACGCTCTCCTTGTGGAATAAACTCCACGCAGCAAGTACAGGTTCTCGCATTGCCGCCACCTTCTCTGAAGGCGGTACGCTCAGCCTTGCGAATACTGCATTGAATAAGGGTGGCGATGGTCCGGTTGAGGTCTCCTTCAATGGCGGTGTGATTACGACGGCCCAACCTGAAGCTTCGTTGAATCTGCCGGTTGCCTTCGCAGGTACGGCAGAGGCTCCGACGTTGCTCGCCCCTGCATTGGGTTCAACCTTAGTTCTGAATGCGGCAAACACTGGCACGGGCGTAGTAAATGTCGCCCAGGGTAAGGTCGCAATCGCAAATGCAGCAGCTTTGGGTGAAACCTCCACGACGGTCGCTACAGTCGCAACCTTTGAAGTGCGCAATGCTACGGCTGATGCGACCATGGGCCATACGCTCATTTGCGAAGCAGGTTCGACGCTCGCTGTGACTGCCGCTGATGGCGTTACCACGGTGCGCGTGGCAAACGCATTGACCTTGCCGGCAGACTTGACGCAGATGTCGTTTATGTTGAATGGCGAACGCTACTCGACGATTACGGACAATGGCAATGGTACGATTACCTTTGATGCCGCCAATAAGGGCACCTTTGATGCTGTCGTTTGGGATGGCTCGAATGCCACTGGCATTTGGGCAGACGGCGTTGCTGATCCTTGGGTGGACAACAAGGTTTACAAGAATGGCGCAGCCGTCACCTTCAGCGATATCACTGCAGCAGGCGGTAAGGCTGAGGTGACTGTTTCGGGTGAAGTGGCTCCGGCTTCAATCACTTGGGGCAGTGGCTCGCTTGAAGCTTATACCTTCAAGGCTGCCAATGAAACTTCTTATTTGAAGCTTGCTGGTGCGACGTTGGACATGGGTAACCGTCAGGTCTATGATGTGCCCGTGTCGACGGCCGCAAATGTGAAGCTGACTGGTATCAACAATACCTATCGTTTGGTGGGTGCGCTCTCCAATGGTTTCAAGCATGCCTCCTTGATTAACACCACATGGGTGAACTCTGATCCTGCGAATGCGGGTGTTTGGTGTACCAATGGTGTGACGTTGGCTCCGAAACCTGGCGAAGTGCAGACTCTTTCGGCAATGGGTTATTATGAAGACGCCGAGAAGGTGTCGCACTTGTCGGGTACTGCAGATGTGGTCATCACTGGTGGCGGTACGGTTCAGTTCGGTGGCGGCTTGGTTGAAACTGGCACCGCTGGTATCGCTTACCAAAACAAGGCCTTTGGCGGTAAGATTTATGTGAAGGATGGCGCTACGCTTGACATCACGATGAATCGTACGCGTAGTGATAGCCGTCCTTGGGATGATTGCGCTTTCTTCGCACGTCCAGCAGAAGGTGGCCATGGCGCCGCAGGTGCTCCGCTTTGGACAACGGCTGAGCCTGGCATCATTGTGCAGAGTGGTGCAACCTTCCGTGGTTCGGGTTGCCGTTACATCTTCGGTGGTTGGGATAATCGTGGAGATGCCAGCTTAATTGCTGCGTATCCGCTTTCGATTGGTCGTGACGCTACGGCTGAATTCTCCTTCAGAGATCGCAACCAAGTCTTCCCACACGGCTTCCGTTTCAATGGTGACCATGCGACCTTGCTCGCCACGCAGAATATGTATCTCACGGGTGGCTCGACGCTTGAAGTCGCAGGTATCGGTGACGAAGGCGACCGTACTGATCCGAAGACGGATATCCGTACGGATGACAATGGTAATCCTTTCGACACCACCACCTATGGTAAGTTGACGGCTGGCATTACGGCCACCCTCGCTTCTGGTGAAACCACGGGTATCGTGCCGTGGGAACACGATGGTGGCAAGGCAAATGATCCATTGGAAATCAAGGTGGGTGCAGGCTCGAACTTGAACCTCTCGGACAATCTCGTGACGTATAGCAATGATGGTAGTAGCTTGGATCGCTTCTCCTTTAAGAAGACGGGCGCTGGTGCAGTGCGCTTCTTGCAGTCGCTCGTAACCGCTGACGTGACACTCGAGATGACCGAAGGTCTCTTGGGTGGTACGGCGACCTTCACGGGCAGCAATACGGTTGTGACGGCTGCGCCGGGCACGACGATTGAGGCTGGTCTCTCCTTCCCGTCGCTCTCTGTGGCAGAGGAGGTGACCTTCGCAATTGACGTGACCGGTAAGAAGGTCTTGCATGCGAATAGCTTCAACTTCAAGGCCAACCGCGTCTATACCGTGGTCTCGCCTTTGGATGAAATTCCTGAAGCAACCGATGGCCTCTCGCTGAAGGTGCTCAGTTGGAAGACGGCTCATGCTGCTAACAGCATCACCTTCGCCTTGGAAGATCGTTTGGTTGACAAGGGCTATGGTGTGGAAGTGCGCGACAACGGCCTCTACTTGATGAAGCAGGTGGTGTATGTCCGCGAATTGACCGAAGTGACTTCTGCTGGCGCTTATCGTGCGCAGTGGTATGCTGCAAATAAGTGGTATCGTCAGGACGAACCGACCGTCAAGCGCAACTATGACCCCAGCGAAGATGAAGCCGCTTCGGTACTCTTCCTCTTGCCTGAATCCTTCGCTGCTGAAAATCAGGCCCTCCCGACCATTACGATGGTGCTCAATCAGCCGGTGACCTTCGCTTCGGTTCGCTTCGCTGCGCCTGTGACGACCACAACGACGATCACAAACGAAAATGGCGAAGAAGAGACTCTTACGGAGACAACCTACAAGACCTTGCCGATTTCGGTGACGTACGAATATGACTTGACGGGTGAGGCAATGCCTGCACCGGGTGAAGCCAATCGTTACGCTTGGGTCTCCACCTTGACCGTGGTCCGTGAAGGTTCGACTGCTGGTTTGGCAACTTTGGTCGTGCGTGTGCCGGAAGGTTATGCCTACACGGTGAATGACACCACAGCGGTGGTCTATTCTTCTGCAGCAACCCCGTCGCTCAACCTCAACTTCGCCAGCGTGGAAGGTGGCGCAGGGGCAACGATTGAATCTGCAGATGATCCGTGCGGCGTGGTGCCGTTTGCTGGTGTCTACTGGAACAATCTCTCTGAAGCCACAGACACCTTGTTGGCTCGTGATGGGGATTACTCCGCATGGCGCGCTTCGGTCTTGCCGGCGGGTGTTGAGGCGGCCGCAGATGGTCAGACCGCAACCTGTGAAGTCACCTCTGTGCGCTCGCAGATGGGCACTGTGCGTGAACGTATGTCGAGCACGGCAGACTTGGCAATGACCTCTTCCTACCTTGCAGGTCGTAAGGGTGCAAGTGTGCCAGAAGCGCTTCGTAATGACGCTAACATGACCAATCCTGCTGTGCAGCAGGGTTGGCAGGTGCGTATCGCATCGGTGCCGTTTGCAACCTATGATCTCTACTTGATGTTCGCTGGCAAGTCGGATGGTTCTGTGACCTATCCTGCGATTCGTGTGAAGGTTGGCGAACAGCCGTGGCGTTCCTTCTCTCGTGTGAATGGGTGGACTGCTCCTGCAGAAGCCGCAGCATGGGCGGGCAATGGTACGGTGGTGGATGGCAAGTGGTTGGAAGGCCAGAATGTGCTCCACCTTCGTGTGAAGGCTGCCAAGGGTACTTCGCTTGAAATCGCTCCTCGTGATGGTGCACTTGCAGATGCGACGGCCGCCGCTTCGGTGGGTCTGGCTGCAGTGCAACTCGTGCAGTGCGATGACGGCGCTGTGATGGAACGCTTGGGCGACGGTAAGTGGTCTGATGCCAATGGCTGGCGTCGTGAATTGACCTCGGGCATCGAAACCGGTGCTTGGGTGGATTCTTCGGAAGCCGCTCCGCGTTATGCCGCAATTCCGATGATGCAGCAGTTCACTGCGGATATGG
>JAGCML010000038.1 GCA_017646485.1 Kiritimatiellia bacterium | reverse complement strand
TGGTATGGTTCAGATTACACGATGGATGGTGATGTAGGTGGCGCACATTGGCGTAAGATGAGTTATGGTGCGCCATACGTTGTGCCCGCAGGTGAGAATGTGCGGATTACCGATCGTGTCGGTTATCAAACGGCAACGCTCTCAGTGAAGAGTAATAGTACCTTTGGTAATGTGACCTTCGCCAATACGAACACCGACTTGCGCATTGCGGATGCGGGTGGCACGTGGGATATTGAATCGTTGGCCAATAAGACCTCAGCGGGTGCTTTGACGCTCGCGGCGAAGATGAATATCTGGAGTGCCTTCGCACAGGGTGGTACAGGCAGATTGAATATTGAACCTGGTGCAGCTGTCACCATTGGTGGCACCTTTACGATCGAGAATACCTCTGCTGTTACGCAGACGGGTGGTTCTTTGACCGTACCCAGTGGCAATAATACGCAAATGTGGAATTGGAGCACCTACACGATTAAGGATGGTGTCTTCAACTTCGGTAACGACATCTATATTCACAATAATTCGAGTATGGTTGTCGAAGGCGGTGAGGTGACCGGTAATCGTATCAGTATTGCACAGCAAGATGGTTGCACGCCACTTAAGATTTATGGCGGTAACATCACGGTGACGCGCCTTGAAACGGGTGACACCAGTGGTGCGCGTTATGGTAATGTGGTCCAGACTGGTGGTATCGTGAATGTCACAGGTTCGGGTAGCGGTAAGCAGGCCCCCCTCCACATTTCGCACTGGCCAGGCTCCTCGACATACACCTTGCGCGGCGGTGAATTGAATGTCCGCAATGGTGAAGTACGCTTGGGTCAAGATGGTAACGGAACCTTGCGTTTGGAAGGTGGTATCGCACGCTTGAAGTCGGTCGCAATCTCCAATGGCAGCGTACAGCTCGCGGGCGGTACTTACGAAGCGCCTGAGGCAGGGGTGACGTTGCAGGCAACAGCGGTTGAGGGGACGACTTCAACAATCAAATCTTATCCAGATGGTGATCCAGCACGGGCACTCACCTTGGAACTCTCGGGGTCGGGTACAGTGAATTTGCCCGAGGGAAGTTATCGTGGCACCATTACAGGGCCACACGTAATGTTGGGTGAAAAAGTTTTGTTCTATGGTACGATTGACCATTCGGCTGGTGAGAAAACGCTTACGCTTCCAGGTCATACCTATGCGAATATTCAGGGAACTTACAAGCCTGGACAGATTGCGCTTTCGTCGGAACCACCATTAGGTGTGCGTACAGCAATCTTGGGCGTGACTGCCTCTACTGCAACGACAACCTTTACCACCGCAGATATTACTTTGGTTGGGAAGTGGGCATCGTGTTGTACGATTGAGGTTGAGCAGATTACTTCAACCCAAACAGCGGTTTATGTCACGCGTACGGGAAATCCCACTACGGAGGATGGCACCCCAACGATTACCGTGGATGGCGACACCACCTGGTCGGATACGACGAAGTGGTCTAAACCCTTTGAAGCATGGGGCGATGCAGTCGTCAACGCAGTTTCCTCGGGTACGTTGAATATTGACCCCTCGTCGCAGGTAATCATTGGCACTTTGACCTTCAATGTGCCTGAAGGCGTCACCTTGAATGTGACGGCAACGACTATGCCTGCCGCCACAACGGTGAAGAAGACCGGTCTCGGTACGCTCAAGTGGACAACGAAGTTGAATTATACCCACTTTAATGAAGGTGAAGGCTCTTTCATTGCTGCAGCAGATGGGCAAGAGTTTGGCGGTAAGGCTTTCGAAACCATGGCCTTCCGCGCAGAAGCGACATGTACCTTGAGTGGGCAAACACGTGTTAATGTAACGCTTCCTTCAAATGGTGCGACGCTTACATTAACGCCTCAGGGTGATATTTTGGATGGTTCAATTACGGTTGAATCAGGCGGGACATATACGTATATTGATGCTGGGAAGGCCTTTACCTTTATTGGTAATTTTGTCAATAACTGGGGGACTTATCCTTGTTTGGCTCATCCATATGGGAATATCACGCTTGCAGGTAATACAACGCTTAATAATGGTGGTTTTTACATGGGCGGAGGCGTGCGCCTCGCGGGTAATGTGAAGATTAATAGTTTGTCGCTTGCAAATCTTCCTTATCAATATTTTGCACCAGGCTTAAAGACCTTTGATGTAGGCTCTTTGAATCTTACAATGGGGACTCAACTTAACTTCCTCAATAATCAGTGGCCAGATGGCGCAATGAAGGTGGGCACGGGGACATTGACCTTCCCAGCGGGCTACACGTTCGGTGGTTCGGCAACTTTCTCGGGCCCTGTGACCTTCACAGAATCGTTGGTGGCGCCAGGTTCGCTCCACTTCAAGTCGGACGCCGTGGTCACCATTCCGTATGGGTGCACCTTGACGGCTGCAGATGAGATCCGAGTGGAGCCAGGTGCACGTTTCCTGATTACAAATCCGCCGGTTGATGTGGACGCAGAAGTGACACAGTCGCTCTTGGTCTCCACTAAGACGGCAGGGTTACGCGTGGATCAGTTGGCTTCAGTTTCGGTGGTTTGGGGAAGTACTCCGAGTGACACGCGTCTTTCGAACCCCGTTCCTTCCTTGAATGGTGACACCTTACAGTACACGATTCACATTTCGTCGGTAAAGACGTGGTCGGGTCAAAATGAAAATGATCCTTCGAATTGGTCGGCTACAGGGAACTGGAGTGGGGCGACTTATGTGGATGGCGATGCAGTTTCCTTCACAAGTTCGCCTTCGCAGAAGACGGTGACATTGACCCAGCCAGTTTCGCCTTCTCAGATGACGATTCGCTCGGGTGCGTATACCTTCACAGGTGGTGCGAACCTCTATGCCTTTGAAGGTAAGCCAGATGTTACGCAGTATGAAGATTCGGGTGAAACTGCAGGTGCGACGTGGCAGACCTTCTTTACGTATGGTAGTTACATGCTTCACGCTGGTGCTACCGCAAAGATTGCCTTGGACGATTGGTCCTATCGTGGCACGCTTTCGGGTTCGGGCGCATTAACCATTCAGGAAGGTCGCTTTGCATTGACCGCAGCCTCAAATGGTTTCGTGGGTGGTGTAACGGTTGAAACGGGGGCGACCTTGCGGTTGTGCAATGAATACGCACTCTACAATGGTAATATCACCTTGAAGGGCGCGCTCTCGGTTGAGGAACCTGCCTCTGTGGCAAAGTTGACGATTAATGGCGGTACGCTCTCTTTGGCAACGGATGCGCCCTTGGAAGTGCGTAAATCGATGTCGAATAATCCGCTCTCCATTGTGGTAACGAATATCGCAGAAGCTGGGGATTGGACGATTTTGACCTATCCTGCGTCAACTTCGACAACCTTTAACCTTGTAGATACGATTGCCCCTGGGTTAGGGTTGAAGGCCGCCTTAGTTCGCACCGAAACAGCGTTGATCTTGATGGTGCGTTCGGCTGACAATATTGAATGGACGGGAACGAAGACCGTTGATAGTGTGACCACGGATGTGTGGAAGGTGAACAACCTTGACGTGGAAGTGGGGGCGACGAATGATAAACACCTCTTCTTTAATGACGTTGAAGATGTTGCCGCTGCTACGGTGGCCGTGCCTCTCTTGCCGCGTTCGCTTACGGTGACGGCACAGAACACCTATTACACGCTCACGGGTTCCTTCGCAGATGCTCCGTTGACGGTTGAGGCTGGTGCTAAATTTACCCTCGCAACCACTTCTGCTACGCCGACCGCAGTGAAGAATGAAGGCGTGGTTACGGTGACGGGCACCTTAGATTTGACCCAGGCCACACTCTCAGGGTATGGTCAGTATATCGCAGGCCCAGGCGGTGTCATCCGTATTGGCGCACAGGCATTGGCTGAAGCCACCGCAACGTTTGTACGCGGTGAAGGTCAGATTAGCGTCGTGGTTGAGGGAGAAATCTCCTTGCCTGAAAACCGTCTCCCAACAGCAGACGGCCTCCTTATCAAGGAAGGCGCAGGTACGCTATACTTGCCACCTGCTACGTTAACACAACCGATTAACATTGTTGCGGGTACGGTTACGCCAACCGGTGGTATGGCCTTGAAGGCTCGCTACTTGAAGTTTGAAGCGCACGAACGTTTCGCGGGGTCTGCTTGGTGGTTGCCTACGACCGGTTTGTCCGACTTTGTGACGACGCTTTCGGGTGAACGTCAACCTTGGCCGGAAGGCACAAAGATTGTCCGTTTTGACTCGGGTGTCACCAACAAGATCCAAGTGGGACTTACTTCGGATGAACAGTATGAAGTTTCGGGGACAACGGGCACCTTTGCTAATGTGCTTGACAATAACACTGAAACGCAATTGTATTGGAATGATTGGCACGATAGTTATGGTACTGGCGACAAGTGGGCGCGTGCTTACTTCGTAGTCGATGCGGGTGAAGCGGGTGTTCGCTTTACGGGCTATAACGTCGGTACACCGGGTGACTTGACCGCGTTCTTCTGGCGTTGGTCGGTGGCAATGGCTAATGACATCTCGGATTGGCGTCCAACAACGAGTGACTCTCTGCCGACGGCAAATGAGTCGACCATTTGGCAAACCTTGGATGATCGTACGTTGCCGGAAACAACGTCGAGCTTGACGTCGCGTGCCTGGATGACCCCTGCGGGTTACTCGGTCCGTCGTGCGTCTGGTTTCTGGTCAAACTACTCGGCTCCGATTACCATTGGTGCTGCGGGTACGCTTGATTTGACGAAAGCTATTGGTACTTCGGGCATCTTGCAAGATGAAGTGGAAATTGCCTCGGTCACGGGGGATGGTACGGTGATTTGGCCTGCCTCTT
>JAGCML010000037.1 GCA_017646485.1 Kiritimatiellia bacterium | reverse complement strand
ATTATTCGCGCTCCAATCATCCGCGATGAAGACGGTCTTGCCAAATCTTCGCGCAACACCTACCTCTCCGCAGACGCGCGAAAACGCGCATTAAGTCTCAGTCGCGCCCTTTTTAATGCAAAAGCGGCAGTTGAGGCTGGTGAATGCGATGCGGCGAAGCTTGAAGCTGAAGTCCGCGCCACCGTCACAGCCGAGGGATGGATGCCAGACTATGTAAATGTCATTGATACTGAAACACTTATGCCGTTAGAAAAGGTAATTCCTGGCGCTTCTGCGATGCTCATCGCCTGCCGTTCTGATGGCATTCGCCTCATTGACAACATCCTACTCTAAGCCATTTTTCACCCCGCAGAAAGAAAATCTTTGCAGAAGTTTCTAAAACTGCTTGCAACTTTGTACACATTCCGCTAAACTAATAATCGTTGTGAGAGATAGTTTCTACAACATTTGAGGAAATACTATGAACATTGTTTTGCGTATCCTGGTCATCTTGACCCTCATTCTGAATGGCGTAGCCCTTTGGTTCGCAATGGAACTCTATGGCAAGCGCAATTTATTAATTGACCGTAATATCTTGTTCCGTGACTTCACGGTGCAAGTGGCGAAGACGTTTGAAGCAGAAGAACCCGTTATCGAGAACACTGCTGCAAACCACACCGCACGCGATATCTCCCCCGTTACGCTTGCCAGCGCAGACATCACCCCTGATCGTTCTGACTACTGGGAAAGCTACAAGGAGGGATATGAAAAGATGGATAACAAGAGTTATCAGATCGAAAACACCTCCGATCTCGACGAAGTGTATGAACTCGATGCAGAAGGTAAGCCGAAGAAGGACTTCCAGGGCAACCCCGTGAAGGATGGTGCTCCGCTCGATTCCGCACTGAAGGACGTCCTCAAGAAGGCAATGGATCAGCGTGCTCGCATGAACAACATTCGCGCTCAGCTCACCAACATCCGTGAAGAATATGAAGATACGGTGACTGAACTCAATGACGTCAAGAAGCAGGGTCGTGAATCTCTCAAGACGATCGCCGCTAAGGAAGAACAAATCGCAACGCTCGAAAGCGAAAAGTCTCAGCTCGAAGGTCAGGTCTCTGAATTGAAGGACCAGGTTCAGACCCTCGAAGATGACAAGGTCGCAATGCAGGGTGACTTGGACAAGGTTACGGAAGAAAACGAAACCCTCCGTGGCGAAGTTGAAAAGCTCAAGGCTACCATCGATAAGATCGCTCAGTCTGGTACGCGTGGCGTGAATGCTGACGCAGCAATGGCCGCCAATATCACCGCTGGTGTTAAGGGCCGCGTTGTTCGTTCCGACAACAGCTACAACTTCTGCATCATCAAGCTCGATGAAAATGCAATCGCAGAACTCATCGGCGTGGATGGCGAACGCGAACTTCCTGAAATTGACTACTATGTCCGCCGTAAGGGTGACGAAAAGGGTGAAATCCTCGGTAAGGTTCGCCTCCGCACGCTCACCAAGGATGCTGGCGTCGTAATCTGCGACATCCTCACCGAATGGAAGCAGGGCGAAATCCTCCGCGATGACGAAATCTTCTATCTCGACTAATCCGAGCGTCATCTGACAAACAAACGCGTTAGGGAATTCCCTGACGCGTTTTGTTTTTAAGTACACCCGCCTCCATCTACGCAGTCGACAAATATCCCTTACCGCACCACACATCAAAACGCAGAAGATTGATAACGGATGAACCACGCTACGCATGAATGAGACAGCCTAACGGCAGAAAAATAGAAGACCTACGGCGCAGGACTGCCATGGGATGATACACCACAGGTGGCTGCGCACCCCTAACAACGAAGTAAGGTGCTCACCATATGCCACTGCGCTGGCACCCTTCCTACAGCCGTAGGCTGGCTCATTCACGCAGGGCGTGGATCAGCAGACGCGGCGCAGCCGCATCCCTATGAGTGGTGCCGCAGGGTGCGCCGTCACCCTGCATCGCCTCCTCTACAGCACCGTCAGGCCCGGACATATGCGCCGAGCACGGAGTGCTGGGAAATCCTCAGCTAAGCGTAATCTACCGCATGCGCTAGCATGCGTAATCCACAGGGCCGCAGGCCCGTAACAAAAGATAAAATCAT
>JAGCML010000036.1 GCA_017646485.1 Kiritimatiellia bacterium | reverse complement strand
CGGAGTCACCGCCGCCGATGATGGAGATGCCGCCATTAGCCTTGACCTTAGCCACCGCTTCGCAGACACCAAAGGTGCCCTTGGAGAATGCAGGCATTTCGAAGCAGCCCATAGGACCATTCCAAACAACGGTCTTAGCGCCTTCGAGAGCAGCGGAGAATTCCTTGACGGAGTCAGGACCGATATCGAGGCCCATCCAGTCATCAGGAATGTCGCCATGGACGATCTGGGTGTTTGCTTCAGGATCGAACTTGTCAGCGATGACGTTGTCGGAGGGGAGGAGGAACTTCACGCCCTTTTCAGCAGCGAGTTTGAGCATTTCGGATGCGTAGCCGAGCTGGTCATCTTCGCAGAGGGAGTTACCAATCTTCACGCCTTCAGCCTTCTTGAAGGTGTAAGCCATACCGCCACCGATGATGAGGGTGTCAACCTTGGAGAGGAGGTTCTTCACCACTGCGAGCTTGTCGGAGACCTTAGCACCACCGAGGATAGCGACGAAGGGGCGAACAGGCTTTTCAACAGCGTTGCCGAGGTACTGGATTTCCTTTTCCAAGAGGAAGCCGGAAACAGCCACGGGAGCGTACTTAGCGATCACAGCGGTGGAAGCGTGGGAACGGTGTGCAGCGCCGAAGGCGTCATTGCAGTAGATATCGCCGTAGGAAGCGAGCTTCTTACCCATTTCTTCGCACTTGGCCTTGAGTTCAGCCTTAGCAGCCTTGAGCTGTTCGTCGGTCATGTCGTCGGTCTTCTTGACCTTAGCCGTTTCTTCCTTGTAGAAGCGGGTGTTTTCGAGCATGATGACTTCGCCAGCCTGGAGGGCAGCGGCTTCTGCATCAGCCTGCATGCAGTCAGGAACGAACTTGACAGGCTTGTCGAGGCACTTGGAAAGATATTCAGCCACGGGCTTCAAGGAGAATTCGGGTTCATAACCCTTGCCCTTCGGACGGCCGAGGTGGCTCATCAACACGAGGGAGCCGCCATTGTCGAGCACGTAACGAATCGAACCCAAAGCACCCTGGATACGGGTGTCATCTTTAATGACGCCTTCCTTCATCGGCACATTGAAGTCCACGCGCATCACAACGCGCTTGCCTTTGAGATCCACGTCACGCAGTGTCATCTTGTCCATGATTTATCCTTCTTGTAATGTTAAAAAAACCTCATTAGTATAGCATATTCGAAAAAGTTGCACGCACACTCCTGAGGGAAATCAACCCCAAAACGGTAGAAATCCGCATTTTTTAGCCCTTTTCCCCCACCCTACCTCCTAAAATTGCACCGCAGCACCCGCCCACTTGCGTTTCCTGAAAAGCCTCTGCGACGAGGAAGGAGATAGCGACGCAGGCGACGCGTCTGCCCTCTCTCAAAAGCCCCACTGGCGGTGAGTAAGTTATGGGGCTATACGGATGATGCGGCACTCTCTCACAAAGCAACGCCCCCTGGCGGAGAACCATAGGTCGACGTCATAGCGTGTCACATTCTTTTTTGGGGGGCGTTTCCACTGTGTGAAGACGGCTCACAACGTGGAGATGCGCCTTTAGACCTTGAGGAGCGCCTCAAGGCGTTCGGCAGAACGCGTCTGCACCTCTTGGTAGAGGCTATTGCCATGGGCATCCATTGCCACCGTCACGGGGAAATCCTTGACGCGCAGGTGCCACATCGCTTCAGCGGCACCAAATTCTTGGAGGAAATCCACGCCCTCAACGGCTTCCACGGCATTGGCAATGCTCGTCGCAGCACCGCCCACCGCCTGCAAATAGACGCAACCGTGTTCCTTACAAGCTGCCAGGGTCTTTTCGCCCATGCCACCTTTACCAATAATGAGACGCAACCCAAACCGTGCGATAATCTCCGCCTCATAGGGTTCCTCACGCGAAGAGGTGGTGGGGCCACCAGCGACCATACGCCAGCGCTTCACGCCTGCGGTGTCCTCCTCCTGCACCATCACGGGACCACAATGGTAAAGCGCGGCGGTGCTCAGGTCAATGCCTTCAGGTAAGGCGCCGCCTTCGTAGAGGTACTTATGAAAACGATCGCGGCCGGTATGAACAATTCCATCTAAAAGGACGGTTTCACCGAGTTTGAGTGAGCGCACATCGAGCGTAGCAATATCCATTGTCATCTTTCCTTTTCGATTCACGGGTTGCGGCAGGAAAAAAGAAAGGCGACAAAACGGCGTATCGTCACAGAGAACTTGCCGTTTTGTCGCCCTCGTTCATTGCAGTTAGATCAAACCGCCGGCAGCCATCACGGAGGCATTCACCGTCATGCGCTGTTCGTCCTCTAAGAGGCCATTGAGTGCGTGCACATAGGCACGGATGGCAGCTTCGATGATGTCCTGAGCCACACCGCGGCCGAGGTAGACCTTCTGATTGTGGCGGATACGCAAGTCGCATTCGCCCTGTGCGTCCACATTGGAGGTCACAGCGGAGACCGAGAAGTTTTCAACCGTCACGTGGAGGTTGAGCATCTTATTGATGGCGTTGAAGGAAGCTTCAATCGGACCATTACCCATGGCAACCTCTTCAATCGTATTGCCATCCACGCGCAAACGCACGGTCGAGACATTGGTCGTGGTATTGCCCGTCGAAGTGAGGAAGCGATCGAAGACCAACTTCTGTTGGGCATCGTTGCGCATTTCCAAACCACGTGCGAGGGCTTCGATATCGGCGTCGGTGACCACCTTCTTCGCATCAGCCAAATCCTTGAAGCGACCGAAGAGTTCCTGCAAGTGAGCTTCAGAGAGAATGATGCCGAGCTGTTCGAGACGATCCTTGAGTGCGTGCTTACCGGAGTGCTTACCGAGCACCATCTGGCTCTGGGTGAGACCCACCGATTCAGGGGTCATGATTTCGTAGGTTTCACGGTTGGCCAACATGCCATGCTGGTGGATGCCCGATTCGTGCGCGAAGGCATTCTGGCCCACGATGGCCTTGTTATTCTGCACGCGGCTACCTGTGACCGAGCAGACGCAACGGCTCGTGGACATGATACGCGTGGTATCCACATCGCACTGCAAGCCAGCAAAGAAATCCTTACGGGTGCGCAACGCCATCACAATTTCTTCGAGTGCGGCATTACCGGCGCGTTCGCCGATACCATTGATGGTGCACTCGGCCTGACCTGCGCCAGCACGGAGGGCGGCCAAGGTGTTTGCCGTGGCCAGGCCCAAGTCATTGTGACAGTGAACTGCGATGACGGCCTTATCCACATTGGGAACGTGTTCCATTACGCGAGCAATACGTGCACCGAATTCTTCAGGGATGGCGTAACCGACCGTATCGGGTAAGTTCACCGTGGTAGCACCCGCGGCAATCACAGCCTCAATCACACGCCAAGAGAATTCTTCTTCTGTGCGCGTGTAGTCTTCCAAGGAGAACTGGATATTCGGGCAGAGGCTACGGGCATAACGCACCATGGAGGTGGCTTGTTCCAAGACCTGTTCGGGGCTCATGCGCAACTTAAACTGCATGTGCACAGGGCTCGTGGCCAAGAAGGTGTGGATGCGCGGATTGGCCGCATCGCGAACCGCAGCCCATGCTTGGTCAATATCGCCCTTCAAGGCGCGCGCCAAAGAGGCCACCGAGCTCGTCTTCACCTGACGTGCAATCGCCTGCACGCTCTCAAAGTCACCCGGAGAAGCAATCGCAAAGCCCGCTTCAATCACATCAACCTTGAGCGCTTCGAGATTACCCGCCACAAGCAACTTATCGTGCAACTTCATGCTGCAGCCGGGGCTCTGTTCGCCATCGCGAAGCGTGGTATCAAAGATGGTAATCTTACGTGTGCTCATCATTTTCTCTTTCTGTCTTTGTCGGTCTCTGCCGATTCTCAAAGAGGGGATTTATACAACAATGGCCCCCGCTGTTGAAGAACCCGCGGAGGCCATGTTTTCCTTGTCACATTCGTCAAACGTTGCGAACGGCCACCCGCTGATTGTCGCCAGTAAGCGACAACAACTTAAGTCGAAGCAAGTTTGCAATCAATCCATGTAACATAACGTGAATACAATACCATAAGGAAAAAAGACCATGCAAGTAAAAAATGTGGCTAACGCATCTGCGAAGCATGTGAGGGGCGGCTATGCCGCAGTTTCGAGTTCCGTTCGCTACGCACACTTGAGTTCAGGGGTCTGGGTGAGCGGCTGCGCCGCAGGACTGCCAGCGTGGATTTTAGAAACCACAGAAGACACAGAAGGACACAGAAAAAGCACTGCCAGCGTAGAGGGAGAAACCACAAAATACACAAAATACTCAAAAAGGGCGCTACGCGCCGGACTGCCAGCCTGGAT
>JAGCML010000035.1 GCA_017646485.1 Kiritimatiellia bacterium | reverse complement strand
TTCGCATTAACCAGCATTAAACGGCGGTGGGTGCTCTTTTTATCCAGTGTGCCGATCGCATTTTTCGGCAACATTGTTCGTCTGCTTTTAACCGCCTTTACGTGCCACTTCATTAGTCAACAAGCCGGCATGACGTTGCATGATCATGCCCTTTTCATTGTTGCGCCGCTTTATGCGTTTATCGTCTTTCGCTTTACCGATTGGCTCAAACACTCACAACCCCAACCAGCAGAGACCGCAGACCTCCCCCCTGCATCTCCAACACGTCCGCTTTCCACCTTAAACATCGCGACTTTCGCAGGGATTGCCCTCTTTTTGGTGCTCTTTCGTGGGTATGCCAATCGAATGCCACCATTGGAATACGAATCCGATGCCTTCCTTCGCCCCACCTTTGATGTGCTTCCTGATGCAACGATGAGTTACCCATGGTTTTGCCAGAATCGTGCATGCCTTTTCTCACAGAACTTGCTTCGTGATGAAGCTTTCCCAGAGACGTGTACACAGTGTGGTGGAGAGGTGAAGCGCATTGCCCGTGCAGAACTCGATATCTTGCCGAATGATACGCAAAGTCGTAAGGTGACCTATCAATTCTCCAATGGCGACATCTTTACGGTTTCCTTGGTGATCGCAGGCAAGAATCGTATGTCTATTCATCGTCCTGAGCTCTGTCTCCCCTCGCAGGGCTATGTGTTAAGTGAACGGCAGATTCTTCCCGTTACAGAAACCTTACCTGTGGCCACCTTCTCCTTGCGTCAAGAAGGCAAAACACGTGCCAGTGGCTTTGCCTACGTGTTCATCAATTCCAGAACTGCGACCACCTCGAATCTGCATCGTGTGTTGGGAGACAGCTGGCAACGTTCTGTTCACAATCGCATCCAACGTTGGGCCATGTTGACCGTGCGTTCGCCCCAGTATGACTTCCAAACCCCAGAAGGTGAAGCCGCACTCAAAACGTTTATGCTCCAATTCTATCCCACACTCTTTTCCTCAAGCGAAGCAGTGTCAAATCCGTCCACTACGTTATGACCATTGAAGTTGCGAAAACACCCCTCAAACGGATGAAAGGATTGCTCGGGAAACGCAATCTTCCCGTCGGGTCTGGACTATTGATTACACCGTGTAATGCAGTTCACACCTGCTTTATGAAGTTTTCTTTAGACCTTCGCTTTTTTAGTAAGTCAGGTCAATTAGTGAAGATCTATCGTAATGTTCCCCCTGGGAAATGGTGGATTTGGGGCGGCTTAAAAGCAACTTGTGTCTTAGAAACACAAGCTGGCGACACCACTTTTGATAGCGAAGCAGCAATTTCACAATTACAGAAAGCGTATTTCCATGTCTGATACACCACCCCTTCGATTGCATTCCTATGAAAGTTTTGGCGCAGTGGATGGCCCCGGCATCCGTTTAGTCGTCTTTTTGCAAGGGTGCCCACTGCGTTGCCTTTTCTGTCATAATCCCGATACATGGTCGACCCAAAGCGATAAGATTGTAACCCCCGAGGAACTCGTTCATCGCGCTAAACGGATGAAGCCGTATTTCGGTAAAAATGGTGGTGGCGTTACCTTTTCTGGTGGCGAGCCACTGATGCAAGCAGAAGCCCTTTTACCTGCCATAAAAGCCTTGCGCGAAGCAGGTTTTCACGTGGCCATTGACACCTCCGGTGCGCTTGACACGCCAGCGACCAGAGCTGTACTGGATGAAGCCGACCTCATTTTATTGGACGTGAAGAGCCCAATTCCTACACGATTCAAAGAGGTGACAGGATTGGATATTGATGCGACATTATCCACCTTTGACTATCTTCGTGCTACCCAAAAGCCCGTTTGGATTCGGCAAGTGGTTGCAC
>JAGCML010000034.1 GCA_017646485.1 Kiritimatiellia bacterium | reverse complement strand
GATCCACGCCTCTCTGCAGTGCAGGAGACGGTGGAACAGGGCGCTCGCAATGCTGGCGTTCAGGCGGATTTGCGCACCTTTCATGCGTATGGTTTGCACGGGTGTACGGTGTTTGCCGCACTTACGGCACAGAATCCCTTTGAAGTGAGCGCAATCCATGCGGTGCCAGCGGCATTTGTCGAGGCCCAACTCGATGCGGTGTTGCCACACTATCACATTCAAGCGATGAAAACGGGAATGTTGGCCCAGCCTGCTGTGATTGAGGCGGTGGCGCGTAAGCTGAGTGCTTATCCCAAGATGCAGAAGGTTATTGACCCTGTGATGGTGTCAACGAGCGGTGCGCGGTTGATTACGCCTGAGGCGATTGAGGCTTTAAAAACACACCTTTTGCCCTTGTCCACTGTGATTACACCCAATCTTCCAGAGGCAGAGGTGCTCACGGGAATGACGATTCAGACTTCGCAAGAGGCTGAGGTCGCTGCAAAAACTTTGGCCGAGACCTATCACGCTTCCATTATTCTAAAAGGGGGACACTTCGCTGGGGATGCCGCAGAAGATCTCCTTTATGATTGCGAGACGCAACAAGTTCATCGTCTCTCGGCCCCCCGTATTCAAAATCCAATTTCAACCCATGGCACAGGGTGTACCTTTGCAGCAGCTCTGACGGCCGAACTTGCCCTGGGGCATGACATTGTTCAGGCGGCGGTGGGTGCGAAAAAACAGGTGTATGCGGCAATCTCAAGCGCAATGTGGGTGGGCCCAGATTGCGGTGTCCTCGGATTTGTTCAGTGATAAGGCATGGCTTTATGCTATGCTATTCGTTGAATGAATACCTTCTTTGATGCACATCTCCATCTCTTTGATCCACGCCTCTCTGCAGTGCAGGAGACGGTGGAACAGGGCGCTCGCAATGCTGGCGTGACTGCGTGCATCGCGTGTGCAGCTTTCCCAAGGGAGTGGCCGTCTTCGCTACGCAGTCAAATGGTTGTGACGCGTGCGTATGGTTTGCATCCGTGGTTCGTCGCAGAGGCAACCGCTACCCATCTGGCGCAGTTGCGTGAATATCTCCAACAGGATACAAATGCACTCCTGGGGGAGGTCGGTTTAGATGGTCTGCGGCCAACACCAGATGCCGGCGCAGCTCAATATTGTTTACTTGATGCGCAGCTCGCGCTCGCCGCCACATTGGGGCGTCCTGTGATTCTGCATGGCGCACGTGCGTGGCAGATGCTCTTTGATGCGTTGCTCCCATGGGCAACAAAGGTACCGGCCATGATGTTTCATGGCGCAGGTTTTTCTCCCGAATCGCTTCGACATCCACTCTTCCAAAAGGCAAATATCTGGGTGAGTATCGGTGGCGCTGTCGTGAGTCCAAGGGCTAAAACTGTTCGCGCGCTCGCCGCAAAAATCCCCGCCAACCGCTTACTCATCGAAACCGATTCGCCCGACATGATCCCTTTCGGTGCAAGTGCTTTGCCTACACCTTCGCCTACGTGCAGTTTCAATCACCCCGGGAATCTCCCCCTAATCGCTGAAACGATCGCCACTCTGCGGGGTTCCTCGCTCTCGGAAATCGCCGCCCAAACTTTCTCTAATGCCCAGACCTTTATTCGTGGGGGCTAACTTCGCCCCCACGCCCCTCAGGCAGGACTGAGTCCTGCACGCTACGCATCCTAATGGATGCTTTTTTGTGCTCACGGGGAGGAGAGAGGAAGAGGGTGCAGATGATAAGAGTGGTGCGGAGGGGCGCGGTGTCGCCCTCATGTGGTAAGGTGACCGCAGGACGATGGAGGTGAGTGGGGCTTACGTAGCCCCACACCCTACGATAAAGAGGAGGGTGGAGAGGTGGGGAGTGAAAATAGTTATTAGTTTAGTCTAAATATCGCTTGACAAAGGTTGTTAGTCTGTGCTAATTTATGCGGCGTTTTAGAGAGACCGGGTTGAGATAGAGGTCTCAAAAGGCGATTAGAAAGGTCTAAGTTATGGATATTACCGAGATGAAAATCGGTGATCGCGCAGAGATAATTGGTTACACTGAAACAGTGGCGGGTTATCGTGCGAAGTTATTGGCGCTGGGTTTGACGCGTGGTGCTACGATTGAATTGATTGGTGTGGCACCGATGGGGGACCCCTTACGTTTAAAGGTGCGTGGGTTTGAATTGTCGTTGCGCCGTTCTGAGGCGACGATTTTGCAATTGAAGGCGGTGAAGTAATGGCTCAGCATCCTGTGACAGCAGCTTTGGTGGGCAACCCCAATACAGGCAAATCGACCTTCTTTAATGCCTGGACGGGGATGCGTCAGGTAACGGGCAACTGGCCTGGCGTGACGGTGGAGAAGTTGCTTGGCGAGATTAAGCTCTCTGGTGGCGAGACGATTACCTTAGTGGACTTGCCAGGGATCTACTCTTTACATGCCGTTTCTGAAGACGAACGCGTTGCCTCCGAGTTCGCTCGTGGGGGTGAACCGGATTTGATTATCAATATCGTCGATGCGGTGAACTTGGAGCGCAACCTCTATTTGACGTTGGCCTTGATGGAATTAGGCAAGCCGATGGTCATGGTGTTGTCCATGACGGACATCTTGGAACGCCAGGGCTTCCGTGTGAACATGGCTGCGTTGTCGGAACGCTTAGGCATTCCAGTGGTTTCGGCCAATATCCAACGTCGCTCCAATCGTCAAAGTCTTGAGCGCGCTGTGAAAGAGGCGTTGGCGACAAAGCAACGTCAAGCTCAGGTGGTTTATCCCGAATCTTTGAATCAGGCCTTCATTAAGTCCTATCGAGAAGGCGAACCCGAATACTTCGCCGTGCATCGTTTGGAAGGGATTCTTCCGGGGGCAGAAGAGGTAATTGCCTCGGTTGAATCGGTCTTAGGCACCACGCCAGACGTGCTCATCGCCGATGCGCGTTACGATAAGATTGCAGAGCTTACGCGCGAGATTGTCCGTCAAGTGGCGCGAGCACGCACGGAGATTGGGCGCACCTTAGACCGCTTTGCGCTGAATCGCTGGTTGGGCATTCCGATTTTCTTAGGGGTGATGTACCTGCTCTTCTGGTTTACCCAAGTGGTGGGCGGGTGCTTTATTGACTTCTTTGACGTCTTGGGCGACACCCTCTTCGTCACGGGATTGGGCAATGTCCTCACGCTCTGCCATGCGCCGCAGTGGTTGATTACGCTCTTGGCCGATGGGTTAGGGACAGGCATCCAAACGGTGATGACCTTCATCCCGCCGGTCTTTTTTATCTTCTTCGGGTTATCCCTTTTGGAAGACTCGGGTTACATGGCGCGAGCGGCCTATGTGGTGGACCGTTTTATGCGCTTTTTGGGTCTGCCGGGCAGTGCATTTGTTCCGATGTTGGTCGGGTTTGGATGCACAGTGCCAGCGATTATGGCTACGCGCACGCTCTCCAATCGTCGCGATCGACTGCTAACCATCTTCATGACGCCATTTATGAGCTGCGGTGCACGTTTGCCCGTGTATGCGCTCTTCGGTGCGGCCTTCTTCGGTTTGGCCTCCGGCACGATGGTGTTCGCGATTTACCTGAGCGGCATTCTCTTGGCGTTATTCACGGGTATCCTCCTAAAGCATACGCTGTTCACGGGCGATCCTGCGCCCTTCGTGATGGAATTGCCACTCTATCACATCCCGCGCATTAGCACGGTCTTCAAACAAGCTTGGGAACGCTTACGTCACTTTGTCTTCCGTGCGGGTCAAGTGATGGCGCTGATGGTGTTGTTGCTCAATCTCTGCGACAAGATTACCTTGCCGAATGTCTATGAAAAGCAGGAAGCGCAAGCGGAAGACATCTCGGTGATTGAATTTGCTGGACGTGCGATGGCACCCGTCTTTAAGCCGATGGGGGTGGAAGCCGACAACTGGCAAGGTTCGGTCGCATTGATTATTGGTCTCTTTGCGAAGGAGCAGGTTGTCTCTGCGCTCAATACACTCTATGCCATTGAAGATGAAGGAGCGGGGCAGACCGAAAGCGCTCCTGAAGCACCGGCAGAAGAGACTGCGATTGCTTGGGCTGAAACACGCACCGCCTTTGGAGAAGGTTTAGTGGAGGCATTCGCCACGATCCCAGAGGCCTTTGCGGGCTTGATGGCCACCCTTGTGGACCCCTTAGGCGTGACCATGTTCACCTCTGAGTATGACCAAGCCACCCGCTTGATGGCACAAATCGCCTCGCCCAACCTCTCTGCAGAGAAGCGCGTCGCCCTGCAACAACGTTTGGAAGCTGTGCTTGATTTGGATGGTCTCCATACGGAATTCGCTGCTGCCACCGTCACCCGCGCTGCGCTTGCGGCGGAAGTCGAAAAGAATCCGGTATTG
>JAGCML010000334.1 GCA_017646485.1 Kiritimatiellia bacterium | reverse complement strand
TGGTAAACTTCTTTAACACAGGTTCGATTTGACGTCCAATCACCGAGTGTAAGGGGCCCGTCATGCCCACATCTGTAATGTACGCCGTGCCCTTTTCAAGGATTGTCGCATCACTGGTCTGCACATGGGTGTGCGTTCCGAAAACGCAGGTCACACGTCCATCCAACCAATAGCCCATGGCAATCTTTTCCCTGGTGGCCTCTGCGTGCACTTCGACAAACACTGGCACCGTGGCAGGAATCTTTGCCAAGACCTTATCCACCGCACGGAAGGGATTGTCACACTGCGTCATAAAGACCTGCCCCAAGACCGACACCACAGCAATCGGCCCCAACGCCGTCTCTGCGATGCCCACCGTCGCACCTGGCACATTTTCTGGGAAGTTCGTAGGGCGCACAATACGCTTATCGCAGCCAATCTGTGCATCGAATCCGCGTTGCCCCCACGTGTGATCACCTAAGGTGATTAAGGTCGCACCCGCATCAAAGAGTTCTTTTGCGACGGGCAAGGTAATGCCACTGCCGGCAGCAGCATTCTCTGCATTTGCAATAATCGCCTGCACTTCGCCTGCGTCTAAGAGTTGTTGCGCCACACGCTTGAAGCACGTACGCCCTGGAGAACCAACAATATCACCCACTAACAAAATTTTCATCTGTAACCTCTACGCTTATCCATTCAGATTTGAATCACACGCCATCTACCCACCTTCGCCGTTCTTAAAAAGAAGGACGCCCCTTTGAGAGACGCCCTCCATTTGAGACGCGAAGTGCGTCAGATTAATCCTTGAAGAAGGCGTGATAGAGCGCCTTTACCGCCTTTTCACGTTGCGAACTCTGCACGCCAAACATCATCGAGATTTCAGAGGAACCCTGATTCATCATGTCGATGGAAATGCCTTCACGGAAGAGGGCCAAGGTTGCATGAGCCGCCATGCCGGGGGTGTAGTAAAGACCTTCACCCACGATCATGATGAGGGCGGTGCCACGTTCGATCTGCAAGTTATCGGGTTGGAGATCGCGCATGATGTGGTCACGGACGCGACCTTCCACTTCCGGCGTGAAGCCTTCTTCGCGGAAGACGACCGAGACGTTATCGATACCCGAGGGCATGTGTTCGTAAGAGATGCCCTCTTCTTCAAGAATCTGGAGCAACTTACGTCCGAAGCCGACTTCGCGGTTCATCATGTACTTATCGATGTAAAGCGTGCAGAAGCCCGTCGAAGAGGCGATACCCACGACCGAACCCTGACGTGCACGACGATGGTGAACCACCATGGTGCCAGGCGCTTCAGGACGATTGGTGTTGCGAATGTTAATCGGAATCGCTGCGCGCACTGCAGGGATAATGGCCTCGTCTTGGAAAACGCCAAAGCCTGCATAGGAGAGTTCGCGCATTTCGCGGTAGGTCATTTCGGGAATGCCGACGGAGACCTCAGGCACCAAACGCGGATCCACAGGATAGACAGCGTCCACGTCAGTGAAGTTTTCGTACACCGAAGCCTTCACAGCGGCCGCAAGAATCGAACCCGTAATGTCCGAACCGCCGCGCGGGAAGGTCGCCACTGCGCCAGAACGCGTATAGCCGAAGAAGCCAGGGAAAATCTGGATATAATTGCGATTGCTCAAAGACTGTTCGAGCAACGAGTAGGATTCAGGAAGCACCTGAGCGTTGCCAAAGTCGTCCGACATCAAGAGGCCCGCCGCCTTCGGATTCACATATTCAGCTGCCACACCCTTTTTGCGGAAGACCGCTGCCACAATGCGTGCAGAATTGTCTTCACCAGCAGCCTTCATCGCATCCATAAAGCCTGCGGCATTCGAAGGATCACGGTTCGCAATGCGGCCTTCAAGGTCGGCACGGATTTCAGCAATGACTTCATCATCCAAGCCAAACCCACGCTGAATCACAGCATAGCGTTCCACAATCGCATCCAACACTTCCGTGTGGTCACGATCGGTCAGGCAACGTCCTGCGCACTCAATGAGTAAGTCCGTCACCTTAGTGTCGGTTTTATCACGCTTACCAGGTGCCGAAACCACGACAATCTTACGGTCGGGATCGGAGGAAACAATGTCAAAAATCTTCTGAATTTGAATATCATCCGCTACGGAAGAACCGCCGAATTTACAAACTTTCATCTGTGTTCTGTTCCTTATTAGAACTAAGGTTAAAGGGATTATTGCAAACCTTAGAAGATACAGAGGCTACGAGGCATAGCCTGTACGATGCCGCGGGCATGAATTTCCGTCAAAGCGGCATTCAAATCCCCTGCACGTGCAGGCTGAGTCAAAATGACCACCGGCACGTAACCAGCTGTACGTTGTTCTTCTGTCGGTTCATGCTGGCTGGCAGCAAAGATGCTCACCCCGTGATCGCCCAAGATGGTGGCAAATTGTCCCACCATGCCGCAGGCATCCTTGACCATCAAGCGCACATAGTAACGGCTCGTGCAGGCTTCCGCCGGCAAGAGAGTAAGCGCACTTTCTTCAAGCACAGGAAGGGGTTCTGCTTCGCGAGGCACACCCGATGCCACGTGACGTGCCACCGAAACAATGTCGGAAATCACGGCACTGGCTGTGGCAGCGCGCCCTGCGCCACGCCCGTAGTAGAGCGTGTCATCGGTCATCGAACCGTCCACGAGCACCGCATTGAAGACGTCGCTCACCGAGGCGAGCATGTGCTTCTTCGGCACCAGGGTCGGATTGACGCGCACTTCAAGCTGCCCTTCGTGGCGTTTGCACACGGCGAGCAACTTAATCACATAACCCAATTCATCAGCATACTTCACATCGACGAGGTCGAGACCACGAATGCCCTCCACCTTCACATCTGCAAGCGGCACGCTGACGCCATAGGCCAACGATGCCAAAATGCAAATCTTGTGAGCTGTGTCAAAGCCATCGATGTCCAACGAGGGATTTGCTTCCGCATAACCCAATCGTTGAGCATCTGCCAGAACGGCATCAAAGTCTGCACCTTCACGCGCCATTCGCGTGAGGATATAGTTACAAGTGCCGTTTAAAATACCATATGCAGCGCGGATATCATTGGCCACCAAGCCATCGCGCAGCGAACGAATAATCGGAATGCCGCCGCCCACGCTTGCGCCAAAGTAGAGATCGACGCGCTTTTCACGTGCCAGGGCGAAGAGTTCTGCACCCTTTTCGGCTAAAAGCTTCTTATTTGCCGTGACAACCGACTTGCCGCTTTCCAGCGCCGTCTTCACCACGGTGTAAGCAATGCCCGTGCCACCGATTAATTCAACCACGATGTCAATGTCATCACGCGTGGTTAACGCTAAAGCATCTGTAGAGAGTAATTCCTGCGGAACCTGCACGCCACGATCGGTCGTAATGTCCAGATCGGCGATTCCACGTAAAGCCACATTCACTCCGCAACGACGGGAAATCAAAGCCATGCCCGTTAAAAGGCCTTCAGCAACTCCGGCGCCAACTGTGCCGAATCCTACGATTCCAATGCCGACTTCTTTCATCTTTGCACCCATTCAATAAGTGTTCACAAACAATTTTCTCTTACATTATACCATAAAAAAAAGCACTTCTATCTCACATTCTTTTCGCTATTCAGTAAAAATCTTACCTTTCCATTAAAAAGAGGCACCTTCACCCCACTCCGCGCAAATGGACACGCAACCTCCTCCGCGCCCCATTTGTTCACCCATGCCCAAGCGCACACAGGCCACGCCCCCTTTCGCACAACCTCGCCACGCGTTTTTCACCCCCAAAAGGCTGCTTTCCCTCCTCCATTTCGCACGCCTTGAGAGGAAAGAAGGGTGAAACGTGAAGAGATTATCATATGATTTCATTTCTTCAATACTTTGTACTCTATTTGCCGAGCCGTAACTTATTCATTTACAATAACTTATCTTGAATATTTTATGGCGGGTAATTTTAGGCTTAAAAACAGTACAATCTGTACTATTCATGCAAAATTTAAACAGTACATTTTTTAGGGGCCAACACTTTGAAGGGGAAATTTCCACTCGGGAAGAAATCTTAAACAGTACAATTTTTGGCTGGGGACTTTTTAGACCTGTTTAGAAAATTTTAGAAAATAGTACAATGGGCCGAAGAAGTGAAATTCAATAATATCTGTAGGCTCCTTTTTTCGTCTTGCCATATTAACCTTTCAACTGTTTGTCTTCTTTTTTAAAAAAGAAAGACTTAAAAAACCAACAATGCCACCAATTTATCTATTACGATTCGTTATAATGGGGCCGTCTTTTTGATGTCGAAGGAGTCATTAAAAAGATGTCCTACAAGGGAGGCCACCCTTGTAGGACGGGCGTAAGAGCGATCCGAATTGGTGCCATATAAGAGCACGTGTCATAGTTCGCTCTGTGCCTACTTATCACTCCGAATTTATTCGTAAAATCCTTCCAAAATAAACGCGCGTTATGTATCACAAAGCCATCGGTGTACACTTTTAAGCAGGGCGAATATTTTTTGAAAAATGCGCTACGCGTGAGAAGCGGTTTACTACAATGTGAGCGCTCATTATCCCTCATTGGAGCACTGACAACCATGCAAACCGTCGCAGCTGTTTTATTTCGTGGGCTCCCCCCAAGCGAAGTGCAGCGTTACCACCAATTGATTAATGGCAAACTCGTGCGCCACCCACCACGCACCGAAATCCTCCGCTTTAAGCGCGATACCTTATGCGCAGGCTTCATCCTTGAAGGCGGGC
>JAGCML010000333.1 GCA_017646485.1 Kiritimatiellia bacterium | reverse complement strand
TGCCACCAGATTTAGGCATTGGGGATAATACCGATTTTTGGTTTGCTGCACAGCTTTTGCATGATGCCCTTTGCGATGCTGGGTTGCCGCCAGGGACGAATCAAACCGACCGTATTGCGCTGTATGTGGGTTACGATGCGGGTTTGAATCCGGCGCTGGTGAATTGGTTGTGGCATGCGAATGCGGTGGGGCAGATTTTGGGTACGCTCCATCGCTTTTTTCCTGAGGCATCTTACGAACAGATGGATGCGTTGCGCTCGGAGATTACGAATACCTTGCCTTTATTGAAACGTCGTCAATTATCAATGGCGCGTGGTGACGGGGTGGTGCGTGCTTTAGCGCAGACGATTAGCGCATGTGATACGGCGAGTTTGTGTACGGCGGGTGAAACTTCGGTTTACGCTGGATTAGAGGCGGCATCCAATGCCTTGCGTTTGCATCAGTGTGATGTGGCGGTGGTGTTGACGTTGCAACCGCCCATTCCGCAGACGCAGATGGCGGGTGAGGCCGCGCTTTTGCCGTTTTGCCGTGGTACAGCCTTGGCGCCTTTCACACAAGGAACCACAGGTACATTGCCTGGTGAGGGTGGGGCGGCCTTTGTTTTGCGTCGCTTGAATGATGCACGAAAGACGGCAGCTCCGATTTATGCCAAGTTGCATGGTAGTAGCCAGCTCTCTGGTATTGCACCGGATAGTCCGGCGGCATTGGAAGAAACCCTCCGTCGAGCCTTGCATCGTGCATTGCGTAGAATTCCAAATGGGTTCCGTGATATTGACTATTGGGAAATGCATGCGTCGGGTATTCCAGCAGAAGATGCGGCAGAAGAGGCGCTCTTAAAGCGTCTAACGATGAATCGTGGTGCGCATATTCCGTTATTGGCACTCGGTTCTGCGAAGACTTCGTTTGGTCATACGATGACCTCCTCTGGCGCATTGGGGTTGCTAAAGGGTCTTCTCGCGGTTCGCCACTGTGTATTGCCTCCTTCGGTGACGCCGATTGATGACTCTTTCCGTTTAAAAGAACCCGAACAAGCCTATTACTGGGTGCAAGAGGCGCGACCGTGGATTGCCTCTTCAATGCGGCCGAGACGTTTGGCGGTGTCAACCATTTCACATACGGGCAATTCTGGGGCCGCGATTCTCGAGGAGGTGACAGAATGAGACTGGAACGTTCAGAAGGCGTTTTGTGTCTGATTGGTGCGGATTCTGTAGCGGGCCTCACGGAAGAAGTGACCCGTATCCTCTCGTTTATTGAGAAAAGTGCAGGATTGCGTTTAATTGATGTGGTGTACACCGCCACGTGTGATGCACGTAAGCATCCTCATGTGGTGGGCTTGTGGGTGACCTCTATTGAGGAGATGGAACGCAAACTTCGATTTGCACTCAATGCCTTACGCAGTGGTCGTACACGGACGCGTGATAAGTCGGGTGTCTTTTTCACGGCGCGCCCCTTAATGCATACCAATGGTAAAGTGGCCTTTGTTTTCCCAGGTACTGGCAGCTTCCATTTGGAAATGATGCGTGACTTGGCACTGACCTTTGATGGTGTTCGCCAACGCTTTGATGACATGGAAGAGGCTTATTCTGGCCTTTGTGAAGTAGCTTCTCCATCGGAATGGCTCTTCTCAACTGCACCAGAGCATACGCTCTCCTTATCGAATTCGCATGACTTTTTGCCGTTGTTAGCCTCGGCCTCGACCTATTTGGCGAGTAAGGTCTTCGCAGATTTTCTCTTTTCAGTAGAGGTGCATCCGAATGCCGTTTGCGGCGTTGGGTTAGGGGCCTTTTCGGCCTTCCATGCGACGCATCACAATCCCAAATTGAGTTTGGTGAAAATTTTGCGCGATGCAGGGCGCTTGTTGTTGCAATTAGGGGCAGAACCAACCTCCTTCACGGGATGGTCGCAGTTGACGGTTTCTGGCGTACCCGTCACCTTTTTCCGAGAATTGGCGAGTCAATTTGAGGAGGACGTGATTGTTACGCAGCAATTAACGCAAGATGACTGCATCTTAGCCGTGGCACCAACACGTGTGCAGATGGTGGAAGATGCCATCCGTGAGCGTGGCGGCGCATCGGTCGCAGAACCCTTAGCCGTGCCGGTGAATACGGGACGTTGTCCAGAAGGCGTGAAGACGCTGTTTAGACGCTTTTTTGAACAACATGTCACCTGTGAACCACAAATTCCCCTTTATTCTGCTGTGGATTCACGTCAGATGGGGCATACGCCTGAAAACGTGGTGGATGGTTTGGTCGAACAGATGACGGAACCGTTGGACTTCACGAAGATGATCCGTCAGATGTATGATGATGGGTGTCGCATCTTTGTGGAAGTCGGTGCGCGTGGTCTCTTGACGCCCTTTGTCTCAAAGATTCTTGAAGATAAGACTGCGGAACCTCCAGCCGTCATCCCGATGCAGATTTTGCATCGTTCTGGTGGCGTGCAAGTGGGGCAAGCATTAGGTTTGCTTGCAGCCCATGGCGTTCCCGTGGACTATTCAAAGATTCGCTTCTTTAATCACGCTAAACGCTTAGACTTTGATCAGCCTGTAGTGGATGAGGTCGCTAAGACATTGACCTTAAAATTGTTGCGTGAATTACCTGCAATTCATCCAGAATTAATTGATACGGCGCGTATTTTGAGCATGCAGCAAACGGTTGTGGCAGAGGAGATTGGCGTCTCTCATATGCACATGCTTAAAGAGGAATTTCTGCGCGGTGGCTTAGAAACGCCGCTCCTGCGTGAGGTTTCTGAACTCTCTCGTGATACGCACACATTGGCTTTGCGATGCATTCTTCGTTTGGAAGATTTCCCCTATCTGAATGACTATGCCATTGGCACCTCCGGGGTTTCAATGCATGATCCGCAGATGCGTGGCTTAACCTTATTCTCTGTGCCGTCAGGATTAGAACTGATGGCAGAAGTGGCGCATCGCTTGTTGCCACGGAAAGTGTTACAACGCATTAGCCATCTGCGTTCACCACGTTGGCTTTCCTTTGCATTTGGCACATTAAAACTTCATGTGACAGCTGAACTCCAGTCAGAGTCTTCTGATGAAGCACAGGCTGTCCGTGTACGTATTTATCCAGAGGATGCGCTTTCTGAAAATGCGCATGTTGCAATGGAAGCCGTCTTTTACTTCGGCGATGAAGTTCCTGAACCCACAGAAGATTTCGGGTCGTCTCCCTTAGTAAGTCCTAAGCCTGTGAATTGGATGGTGCAAGATATCTATCCGCAACGTCTCTTCCAGGGCCCTCTCTTGCGCAATGTTCGAAGGGTTTCTGGATGGGGTTACAATGGGTTGGACTACGAAGTGCGTGTTCCCTCGCGCGCCGCTACGGTTCGTCATACGCGTAAACCGCTCTTCTGTGCGATGCCATTATTGTTGGACGCGGTGGTTTCGGGCTTCCCCTTGTGGCGTTCTCACGAACGTTTCCATGGCGCAATTTCACTTCCATTCCGTTGTCAAAATCTTTATTACTACGCTGCTGCAGTGCCCCCAGGGACGCGGTTGCGCTGCGCATTGCGCTTAGTGAATGTGACGCCTCGCACCTTCCAAGTCGATATCTTCGTGACTGATATGTCGGGCCATCCGATTATGAAGATTGAAGGATGGGAAGAAGTGGGTGGTCGTGCGGTTCGTGCCCTGCATGATTTTGTGATGAATCCGGCGAAAAACTTCATTACAGCGCCGCTTCCTGCCACAATATTGCCTGATCCGAATGTGAAAATCATCGGCGCACTCTATGTGAATGAAACACCAGACTTCTTCATTTCGAATCAAGAATTGTGGTTGAGCGCTCTCGCTTCTGCAGTCTTAACGCCTAATGAACGTGAAAACTATGCCCAAATGGGTGGCGTAGCACCGCGTCGTTTAGAATGGCTTTTGGGAAGAACGGCGGCAAAGGAGGCCGTGCGTAGATTGTTGGTCGAGAATTACAACATCTACGAATCCTCCGCAGACGTCACCATTTGGAAGGATAATTTGGGCAAACCCCATCCTTTAGGTGATTGGGAATCTCAGGTCGCTTCACCGATTGATCTCACCATTGCTCATACAGAAGGTTTAATTTTGGGTGCGGCTACTGCACAGGGGCGTCTCGGATTAGACGTGGAATCGGTCAAACGTGATTTGACGGAAGATTTCCTGCGTGGTGTCTTTACCTTAGAAGAGCAAGAACTCGCAACCAAGAGCGGTGATGGCCCGACCGCTATTCTGCGTTTTTGGTGTGCGAAGGAGGCAATTTCGAAGGCCTTAGGCGTGGGGATTCGCTTTGCGCCGACAGACTTAAAGATTCGCGATTCGGATCCAGCCACGGGAATGCTCGGCATGGATTTGTGCGGTGCATGGGCGGAAAACTTCCCCATGTTTAAGGATATGCGCATTCCAATTAAGACAACCGTCTTGTTTGATCATGCGATTGCGTGTTGCATTCTGCCCAATTTCTAAGGTGTATCCAACCCTTGATTGCAAACAAAAGCGCTGGCACAGAGGTGTCAGCGCTTTTG
>JAGCML010000033.1 GCA_017646485.1 Kiritimatiellia bacterium | reverse complement strand
TCTCTTTTGCGATTGCACTTCCTGTTTCATTGAAGATTGAACCTCAGCAACGCGATGACTACGATTGGTTTGCACGTCATGCGGAGGTTTTGGCCTTACATGCACAAGTAAAGCCTGACCTTGTCTTTATTGGCGATAGTATTACGCATCAGTGGGGTGGCAATCCCAAGAGTCATCGCATTACAGGGGCGGCTTCATGGGATGCACTCTTCGCTGGACGGGTGGTGACGAATCTTGGATTCGGCTTTGATTATGCAGATAATGCGTATTACCGCGTGTTGCAGGGTGAACTGGATGGTATTTCGCCTCGCCTCATTTTGATTAATATCGGCACGAATAACCTTGGTTTTCGTGGAGATTCTCCAACGGCTTGCGCGGCAAATGTCGCCGCTTTAGTGGCTTTGGTAAAAGAGAAGCAACCCCATGCGAAGGTGTTGCTCATTGGAATCTATCCACGTCGAGAGCCCCATTTGAAGGATAAGATTCTCCAGACGAATCAATTGTTACGCATTGAAGCGGAACGTTTGCAGGTGGCGTATGCAGACGTGGGGCAGGTGCTCCTTGGGGCTGATGGATTAGCCCATCCAGATTATTTCAGAGATACAGTACACCCAAATGCGGCTGGTTATGAACGCTTAGCAGAAGCGTTGCGTCCGCTATTGGATAAATGAAGGGTGGTCGGTGATGCATTTGAACGTTGCAGCGGCATTGATTTTAAATGAGGCAGGGGAAGTGCTTTGCGTGAAACGGGGCGCTTCGAAGTTCCAATCCACAGCCTTTAAGTGGGAGTTTCCTGGCGGAAAGATTGAAGCGAATGAAACAGCCGCCCAGGCTGCCGTCCGAGAGATTAAGGAAGAGCTGGGGATAACCATTGAAGCGATTGCTGATGCACCCTGTGTGGAGCACACTTATCCAGAATTCTCCATCACGCTTCAGGGTGTTTTGTGCGTGCAGACAACGCAAGAAACGCCTCAGTTGAGCGAACACTTTTAGCAGTGTTGGTGTTCACCAGACGAATTGTGGAAGTTAGATTTTGCTGCAGCGGATGTGCCGCTCCTTTGTTATTTGCGTGAGAAAGCCTTTGGTGCATCGTTGAAGACGAACTGTTTTGGACGTTATCCGCACTTTTTGATGGCATGCGAAAGTACCAATGATGAATTGTTGCGTTTGGCAGAACGTGGCGCTCCAGCGGGCACCTTGGTGGTTTCAGAGGTGCAAAGTTCTGGCCGTGGTCGCTTAGGCCGGAGTTGGCTCTCTGAACCTGGTCAGGGATTACTCTTTTCATTTTTAGCACGTCCGCAACTTCCTCCCGAAATTGCAGTGACCCTTCCTTTGGTCGCAGGGCTTGCGGTCACCTTGGCTTTGCGCGACTTAGGGGTTGCGGCGGGCTTGAAGTGGCCCAATGATGTGTTGCTCGGTGACTTAAAGGTCTGTGGCGTCCTCTGCGAGGCGCAGACTTCTGCCCGTGGGATTGAAGGAATCATTATTGGGATTGGCATCAATACGGGTGCCGTTCCAGAGGCGGTCGCCTATCGTGCAACGCAAGTGCCGGGCGTGTTGAATCGCTTGGCGTTATTGGCGCAAATCCTCAAACGCTTTGAAGGATTGTACGAACGTTGGGAAAAGCAGGGGCTGGCGGCCTTACGGGCAGAGCTTGACCAATGTGACTGTAAGGTGAATTTGCCCATTACGGTGAAACTTTCTGACACGCCATTGGAGGGGATTTCGCGCGGCATTCGCGAAGATGGCGCCTTGCTTTTGGAGACAGCAACCGGTGAAGTGATGCCGATTGTTTGCGGAGAAATCATGCAATGGGATTGATGATGCGTAAGTTGACAGTCTTATTTTCGATGCTCGCCATCGGGATGCTCTGTGCAGAAACGGTGATGCTTGAGGGGGTGAATGCGCAGATTCCTCCTTTAACGCGTAACATCAAAGCCCTCCATTTAAAAGCGGTGGGCGCCGATCGCGTCTATGCATTGCACTTTCCGAATACGTTAGAAGACCTCAATCTCTCGGCTAATAACCTGATGCTTTTGCCAGATGGCTTCATTCCAAAGGGTATCAAACGGTTGTGGTTGGCAGATAATCGCTTGCTGACCTTGCCGAATGCCGCCTCGCAGTGGCAAGACTTGATTTATCTTAATCTGGATCGTAACCTTTTTCGAGAGTTGCCAGACCTTTCATCGACGCAGTTGCGTTGGTTGCGTTGCAACGGGAATCACTTAGTCGCTGTGCCAGCCTTGCCTGATTCAATCGAACGTCTCTACTTGGCGAACAACCAATTGACTGCATTTACTCAGAAGCCGAAGGCATTGCGTCATTTGACCTTAGCGAATAATCCGATTGAACAAATCCCCGACACTTTGGGTGTCGGGTTAGAAGAACTTGACTTGAGTGGTACAAAGGTGCGTGCGCTTCCTGCAGTATTGGATGGATGGCAATCGCTTCGCGTGTTAAATTTAGCGCATTGTCCTTTGTCTGAGGCGGAAAAGGATCGTTTAGAGTCCTTCTTTGATCCCTTAAAGACCCTTTTAATCTTTTAATGTTTGGAGAAGCCGAGATGCAACTTCCCGAATTACTCGCTCCTGCGGGTTCCTTTGATGCCGCGCTTGCCGCCTTTGCTTATGGGGCAGATGCGATTTACTTAGGCTTGTCACGCTTTTCTGCACGCGCAGATGCCGCTAATTTCTCAGATGAGGAATTGGCACAGATTGTCGCCTATGCACGCAATTTAGAGCGTCCGCGCAAGGTGTACGTGACGTTGAATACCCTGATCGAAACCCATGAGTTTGAGGCTTTAATCCCCTCTTTATCCCTCTTGGAAAAGCTCTCAATCGATGGGGTTATTGTTCAAGATTTAGGGCTTGCGGCGCGCATTCATCGTCAATTTCCCTCCATTCCGTTGCACGCTTC
Organism: Kiritimatiellia bacterium; assembly: GCA_017646485.1. Lineage (GTDB taxonomy): Bacteria > Verrucomicrobiota > Kiritimatiellia > RFP12 > DVOR01 > Spyradenecus. The sequence goes on along the minus strand of JAGCML010000033.1, from coordinate 569 downwards.
TACGCAGTTGGCCTGTACCTCGTTGGCGGGTGCTCGTGCGTTGAAGGCGATGGGATTTGTGCGCATTGTGACGGCGCGTGAATTAACCTTAGCGGAGGCCGCAGAAATTGGCCGCAAGGCAGATGTGGAGATCGAGGTCTTTGTCCATGGTGCACTCTGTTACAGCATTAGTGGCTTGTGCCTCTTCTCTTCGTTGACAACGGGGCGTAGTGGCAATCGCGGTCGGTGCGCCTATTGTTGCCGCCAGGCTTTCCGTGAGGTCTCGTCAAAAACGGGTGAAGTCTCCACCTGTCATCCCTTCTCAATGCGTGACTTGGCCTTGATTGATTGCGGTGAAGCGTTGCGCACCTTGCCTTTGGCAAGTTTAAAGATTGAAGGGCGCATGAAGAATCCGCTCTACGTTGCTGCCGTCACCGACCTCTATCGTACGCTTCTGGATGGTAAATTGACGCCAGCTTTGCGTGCGAAGAAGACCGAAGATTTGCGCACGATCTTTTCACGTCCGTGGACAACGCTCTATGCGACCGATTTGAAGACGCCCGTTGAGGCCATTATTGATCCGCTTTGCG
>JAGCML010000332.1 GCA_017646485.1 Kiritimatiellia bacterium | reverse complement strand
GCATGTGGTTTTACCGCGAAGTATCGCGGGGCGAGCCAAGCTCGCGCGGTACACGCTGCGCGTGCCTAATAAACCGGGGGCTACGCTTCGCTCACCCCCGGCTGTGAACTGTCGCCCCTCCAGGGCTTATCTAATCACTAAGGTGCTTACAGTCCTACAAACGACGGAGACACCCCGCATATGCGCCCTGACGAAGGCAGGAAATACCCCGACCCCCGGCCTCTAATCCACTCATCCACAGCTGTTTAGCAGCGTGTCGCGCTGACGACACGCATTCTCCAGCACGACTCCTCTCCCCGTGAGCACCAGTAAGAGCATCCGCCAGAGTGGCTTCGCCACAGTGGCCAGTACGCTCGCGGAGCTCGCTTTTAGTGGCTGGTGGCCAGTGAGCGCTACGCGCAGGACTGCCAGCGTGGGGGCGAAGCCAGCCCCCACTTCCTCCTCTAATCCACTAATCCACAGCGAGCCCCGCTCGCGTAATCCACAGATGCGCAGCATCGTAATCCACAGTGGCGAAGCCACGTAATCCACAGGGCCGTTAGGCCCGGATAGATGCGCCCGAGCCCGAAGGGCTGGGAAATCCACAGCGAGCCCCGCTCGCGCATTCCACCGCACCGCAGGTGCGTCAATATGGTATACTTTTAATGGAGGTGAAAGATGGATTTAGAGGTGAAATTCGGTTTACTCACAGTACAGATTCATGCCGCAGGTGATGAATGTGTCACATTAAACGTTTCACGCAGAGGGAAAGCGTGTTTTTCGATTCGCACAGGCATGCGATTTGAGGATAGAAAACCTCAGCTAAGCGAAGCCCCCATCGTGACAGAACGCACCACAACTCTTTCCTGCGATACGCCCCATTACACCAAACGTCGCACGTGTGCACTGGAAGCGCGAGAGGTCGTTTTGGATTTCGGGATGCAACATCTCCACTTGCACCTCTCTGCACAAGGCTTTGCCTACCGTTGGGAAACGCGCTTTGATTCACCCGTGACCGTTTTGGAAGAGGTCTTTGACCTGGAACCCCTTGGCGCGTGGCACTATTTACATGCGTATCACAACCACGCCCACCGCGGCGATCCCTTCCAGAATAGTTGGGAATCCGTGCACCATCTCACGGACTGGGCTGGAATTGAACCCAACCGTTTAATTTACCTTCCCCTCACATGGCTCTCCCAAGAGACAGCGCTTGCATTTACCGAAGCCGAACTCATTGACTATCCCGGCCTCAATCTTCAAAAGACAGGCAAAGCCAAAGCCTTTCATGCACTCATGGCACCGATGCCCAAAACGGTTGATGCCTCAGGCCGACGCAATGCCTTCGTGCTTGAACGCCATCCGTGGTTGGTGCAGACCCAAGGCCGACGTCTTTACCCGTGGCGCATTTGCATGATGGCAGATTGTGCAGCGCAACTCTACGAAAACGACCTCCCCCACCTCCTCTCGCGCCCCGCCGCAGGCGACTTTTCATGGGTGCAACCCGGCCGCGTCGCTTGGGATTGGTGGAATGCCTGGGGCTTATTGGACACGCCCTTCACGCCTGGCGTGAATACAACCACCTACAAAGCGTACATTGATTTTGCCTCCGCCTTCAACATCCCCTATGTCATCTTAGATGAAGGGTGGGCAAAGGCACTCGATGTGACCGAAATTATCCCGGAAATCAACCTCCCAGAGCTCATCTCCTACGCACACGAGCGCAATGTTCGCCTCATCTTGTGGGCCTCTTGGCCGCAACTCATCGACTGCCAGGAGCACCTCTTCAACCACTATTCCGCGATGGGCATCGCAGGCTTCAAGATTGATTTTTACGACCGCGATGATGCGTTTATCGCCCGCCAACTCTATGAGACGGCCGAAATCGCTGCGAAGTACCACATGGTGCTCGCCTATCACGGCATCCATAAACCCACAGGCCTCACGAGAACGTGGCCCAATGTCCTCACCTACGAAGGCATTTTTGGCTTAGAAAATGTGAAATGGACAGGCAACGAAGTTAATTTTGTACAAAATGACGTCCGCTTAGCCTTCGCACGCCTCCTCGCAGGTCCAGCCGACTACACCCCTGGCGCCATGGTCAATCGTCACCGCGAAGCCTTCCAAAAGGACTACTACCACCCCATGAGCATGGGAACGCGTTGCCACCAGGCAGCGATGTTTGTCCTCTACGACACCGGCCTGCAAATGCTCTGCGACTCCCCCTCGCGCTACCAACGCGAGGCTGCGTACACCCACTTCCTCACGGCGCTCCCATTGTGTTGGGACGAAACGATCGCCCTCCCCTACAGCCATCCGGAACGTTGCGTCGCAGCCCTTCGCCGAAAAGGTGACGAATGGGTCTTCGCCGTACTCAATAATGACCAACCGCGCGTGGTCAGCGTTCCCCTCTGGCTCCTGCCTCCAGGCGAATACCTCATGACGGCGCTTGTCGATGGCGCACATGTCACCACCGATGCCACCAACTACCGCTTTGAAGAACGCTACCTCGCGCCCCACGAAACGGTTGATTTGCTCGTCGCAGGCGGTGGCGGATGCGTGGTCACCCTGCGTCCACGCACCGTAAGTGCATAACCCTTCGCTTACAGACCCTCCCTGCGCGCAAGACCTTCGCAACCCCTTCACGACAACCGCATGCGCTCACCTTCATTCGCTATGCTATAATGTGCTTATGAACAACATCCTTTCAGACGCTTTTGACCGTGACCATTTGTGGCACCCCTACACCTCCCTGCTCAATCCTCTCCCCACCTTTAAAGTGGCTGCCGCAGAGGGAGCAGAAATTATCTTAGCCGATGGCCGCCGTTTGGTCGAAGGGATGAGTTCATGGTGGTGTGCGATTCATGGTTATTCACACCCTGTCTTAGTAGAAGCTGCCAAACGTCAAGTCGAACGGATGAGCCATGTCATGTTCGGTGGCCTCACCCATGACCCCGCCATTGAATTAGGCAAACTCCTCTTACAGATTACACCGCCCTCCCTCACAAAGATTTTCTACGCAGATAGCGGTTCGGTCGCGGTAGAGGTTGCCCTCAAGATGGCCGTACAGTACAATCCCGCCCGCACCGATTTCCTCACGATTCGTTCCGGTTACCACGGCGACACCTGGAACGCCATGAGCGTCTGCGACCCCGTCACCGGCATGCACGGACTCTTCGGTGCCGCCCTCCCCAGACGCTTCTTCGCGCCCGCCCCCCAGTGTAAATTCGGCGAAACATGGGACCCTAACGACTTCCAACCCATGGCCGACGCCATCGAAGCCCGCCGTTCCACCCTCGCTGCCGTCATTGTCGAACCCATCGTACAGGGCGCTGGCGGCATGCGTTTCTACCATCCAGAATACCTCAAGGCCCTGAGAAAGGCCTGCGATGAAGCGGGTATTCTCCTCATCTTTGATGAAATCGCCACCGGCTTTGGACGCACCGGCAAACTCTTCGCCTGGGAACACGCAGGTGTCGAACCCGATATCATGTGCATCGGCAAAGCCCTCACCGGCGGTATGATGACCCTCTCCGCCGTCCTCACTAGCGACCATGTCGCCGAACGTGTCTGCGCTGGCGAAGCCAAATGCTTCATGCACGGCCCCACCTTCATGGCCAACCCCCTCGCCTGCGAAGTCGCCCGCGCCTCCACCGAACTCCTTCTCTCGCAAGACTGGAGCGGCCGCGTTGCACAAATTGAGGCCCAACTCTCCACCGAACTGGCCCCCGCCCGCGACCTTCCCACGGTCGCCGATGTCCGCGTCCTGGGCGCCATCGGCGTCATCGAACTCAAAGAGCCCGTACGTATGGCCGAAGCACAAGACTTCTTTATCCAGCGCGGAGTCTGGTTGCGCCCCTTCAATCGCAACCTCTACACCATGCCCACCCTCGTCACCACTCCCGACCAACTCTCCAAGATCACCTCCACCATGTGCGCCTTCGCCGCCCAGTGATCAGCTCATAATAGCGAGGGGCGAGGGGCGCCTACGGCGCAGGACTGCACGTGGGGAAGAAACCAGAAGATATGCGCCCGAGCACAACGTGCTGGGAAATACACAAAATACTCAAAAAAAGGGACTGCATGTGGGATGTGGCGCTACGCGCAGGACTGCATGTGGCTTTACCGCGAAGTATCGCGGGGCGAGCCAAGCTCGCGCGGTACACGCTACGCGTGCCTAATAAACCGGGGG
>JAGCML010000331.1 GCA_017646485.1 Kiritimatiellia bacterium | reverse complement strand
TCATGGGCGAAGTCATGTTGTCAAAATACATGGGTAAAAAGCGTGTTATCGCTGAAACCGGTGAAGGTCAACATGGTGTCGCAATGGCTACTGCGGCTGCGTATTTCGGTCTTCCCTGCGACATCTACATGGGCGAAGTGGATATTGCCAAGCAGCACCCCAATGTTTTGCGTATGCATATTCTCGGTGCAAACGTTATTCCGGTTACGCATGGTCAGCGTACCTTGAAGGAAGCTGTGGATGCTGCATTTGAAGCCTATCTTAAAGACCCCGAAAACACCATCTACTGCATCGGCTCTGTGGTGGGGCCTCATCCCTTCCCCATGATTGTGCGCGATTTCCAGAAAATTGTTGGCGAAGAATCGCGTGCACAGTTCCTTGATATGACGGGCGAATTGCCCGATGCGGTGGCAGCATGCGTCGGTGGCGGTTCCAACTCCATCGGCATTTTCTGCGGCTTCTTGGATGACCAAGACGTGAAACTCTATGGCGTAGAACCCTTAGGCCACGGTAGCAAGCCTGGTGATCATGCGGCCTCTATGACTTATGGCAAGCCGGGCATTTTACATGGCTTCAAGAGTTACACGCTTCAAAATGAAGATGGCACCCCAATGCCTGTCTACTCGGTTGCTTCTGGCTTAGACTATCAGTCAGTGGGGCCAGAACATGCCTGGTTGCATGACACTGGTCGTGTGGAATACGTTACGGCAGACGACAAGGAAACGCTTGCCGCCTTCTTCGAACTCTCTCGTAGTGAAGGAATCATTCCTGCGATTGAAAGTGCACACGCTGTCGCCTATGCAATTCGCTATGCGAAGGAACATCCGCACGGCTCAATCTTGGTCAATCTCTCTGGTCGTGGTGACAAGGATATTGACTACATCGTTGAAAACTTTGGAACCAGCGGTTTCTAAGGTTTATTTAAAAGCGCCGGGGATGCCATTATGTTGCACCCGGTGCTTTTTATTCTTTCTATAAAAGCTTCATCGCAACAGCTTAAGTGGCTCGCCATGTTTTCCCTCTTTTTAGCATTAAAATACCTCCGTCCTAAACGTGGCATTGCATCCGTCGTCACCGTGTTGTCCATCTTAGGGGTGACGATTGGTGTAGCGATTGTCATCATCGTTCGAGCCGTCTTTACAGGCTTTGGTGATACATGGCAGAAGAAAATTCTCGATTTCAAGCCCCATATTGTTGTTCGCCCAGCAAATTACGGCACAATCACCGAGATTGAAACGCTCTGCCAGACCTACGATGCCTTGCCGGGCGTCGTTGCCTCCTCACCGAGCATTGAAACGCGTGTATTAGCGGAGTACAACAACCGTATCCTCGCCCCGACCCTCCTTGGCGTAGATGCAGAGCGTATCCAAAAGATGTTGCCCCTCAAGATGTGGAATGGCACCTTTGATTTACAAGGCTCCAGCGTGGTTATCGGCGTTGATATGGCCCGTCAACTTCGCATCGGCGTGGGCGATGAGCTTTTGCTTTACTCGCCGATGAATCTCATTGAAAAAGACGAAATCTACTTCCCAGAGCGTCTCTTGGTCACAGGGGTTTACCATACTGGGCAAGCCGAATTTGACGGTGGCTACGTCTTTGTTTCACTTCCCATCGCACGCGATTTAGCAGGTGTAAAGCGAGGCGCCAATAGCATTGCTTTACGTGTGGAAGAACCTCAAAAGTTGCGTCCGTGGTATCAGGGTGGCTACACCACAGGCGTTGTGGCAGATGTTCGCCGTGCGACCTTCAATATCTTAAAAACCACTCGGACTCGTATTGCAACGTGGCAAGAATTAGATAGCCTCATCTTTAATGCAGTCGCCACCGAAAAGAACATGATGACCCTCTTGCTCATCTTCATTAGCGTGGTGGCCATCTTCTGCGTCGTGAACACCATTATCGTGATTACGATTCAAAAGACCCATGAGGTGGGCTTACTCAAAGCGCTTGGATTCTCCAGCACACAACTCACCATGACCTTTGTCCTCTATGGTTGGATTCAATGTCTCATCGGTACTGCGCTTGGTATCGGGCTCGCCTTCCTCATTTTAAACAACCTTCAAAATCTGGTAGACTTCTTAGCCTCTTGTGGCATGGATGTCTTCCCGAAGGCGGTCTATGGATTAGAAGGATTGCCTTGGCGCGTAGTCCCCGCCGAAATCGTTCAAGTCGCAGTATTGGTTGTCTTTTTCTGCGCTTTGGCTTCGTTGCTACCCGCTTGGCGTGCAGCCGCCATGTCTCCTGTTGATGCTTTACGGAAGGAGTAAAAAATGAGCAACTTCCCCCCTCTTTCCGCAATTAATCTGCACAAGGCCTACACCCTTCATAGCAAACAAATTCAAGTGTTGCGCGGGGCAAACTTCACCACCACACCCGGTGAATCGATTGCCATTATCGGTCGAAGTGGTTCGGGAAAATCCACGCTCATGCATGTGCTGGGCGGCTTAGATAAACCCGCCCAAGGCCAGGTTCTCTTTAATGGGCAAGATTTGTATCGTCTCTCTGCGCGCCGTCGAACCCGTCTCTGCGCCTCACATATCGGCTTTGTCTTCCAGGCCTATCACCTCCTTCCAGAAATGGACATTACCGAAAATGTAATGTTGCCAGCGATGGCATTAGGGAAAATCTCACGTAAAGCAATGCGAGAACGCGCGGAATCACTTTTAGAGCGCGTCGGACTCAAAGACCGCTTGAACCACAAGCCGCAGGAACTCTCTGGTGGTGAACAACAGCGTGCAGCAATTGCGCGAGCCTTGATGAACAATCCACCTTTGATTCTTGCTGATGAACCCACGGGCAACCTTGATGCGACCACAGGTGACTCTGTTTTAGATTTACTCTTTGAACTCACGCGAGAACACAATACTGTGCTCGTGATGGTGACGCACAATCCGGAAACAGCAGCCCGTTGCTCTCGCACCTTATTGCTTCAGGACGGTCTCCTCGTGCCTGCACCTACTGAACAATAAATTCTGCCCTTGCGTTCACACCTCCCGCTCATTCACGGAAACCTTAAGGAACGTCACGTTTCATTTAAATGAGTCGAACTTCCTTTGACTCGCCACCAGTTTAAGCGTACGCTATGACGCCACACACGCCGCTTCTCTTTTCACGTGCCTTCCTACCGCGCCTACCCGAACTTCTGCGTACACGGATTGCCATTTGTGCCTCCTTTTTTATTCAAGGCGCAATGTTCGCCACATGGTGTTCACGTATTCCAGATGTCAAAACACGCCTTGCATTGGATGATGCGGCATTAGGGCTCCTCCTCCTCTTGCTTCCCATTGGCGAATTTCTCTCAATCTTTCCCAATGGTTTCTGCGTGACACGCTTT
>JAGCML010000330.1 GCA_017646485.1 Kiritimatiellia bacterium | reverse complement strand
GAATCAATGCCTTGTTGGCCTTTGCGTAATCAACCCATGCCTTCAACTGTTCCTTCGTGGCGACAGCACCCGTGGGATTATTCGGGAAGCAGAGGTAGATCAAATCTACAGGTTCAGCGAGCGGTGCAGGCACAAAGTTATTCTTAGCGGTGCTTTCGAGGTAATACAAACCCTGATAACGTCCATCCGCAGCAGCGCCAGTACGGCCTGCCATCACATTGGTATCCACATAAACAGGATACACAGGGTCAGGAATAGCGATGCGCAATTCTTCAGCGAAGAGTTCCTGGATATTTGCGCAGTCGCACTTCGAACCGTCACTCACAAAGATTTCGGAGGCCTTAATGTCGCAACCACGTGCCTGATAATCGTTGACCGCAATCGCTTCACGCAAGAAATCATACCCTTGTTCCGGACCATAACCACGAAAAGTTGCTTCTTCGCCCAATTCGTCCACGGCCTTATGCATTGCCTCACGGCAAGCAGGTGCAAGCGGTAAGGTCACATCGCCAATGCCCAAACGAATTACTGCTGCATCAGGATGAGCGGTCTGGTAAGCCTTAACGCGCTTTGCGATTTCAGAAAAGAGGTAAGAAGCCTGAAGCTTGCTATAATTTTCATTAACACAAATCATGACTAAAAGAGTCCTTATAATTTAAAAAGGGAATTGTAAAAAGAGAAGAAAATTAACGCGTCTGCGTATAGAGTGGCGTCAAAATCCAGCGACGATTGTGCCAGAACCACTGTTCGGGCTTTTCGCGCACATTCTGTTCAATGATATCCCAGACCTGTTGGGTAATTCGCTTCGCATCTTCTGCTGCATCCGCTTCCAAATCAGGATAAATGGGATCGTACAAATGTACTGCGTGAAATGCCGAATTTTTACGTTCCATCACAACAGGCAAAATCGGCACATTACCCATGCGTGCAAACTTAGCAAGCCCTTTGCCTAATTGAACGTCAGGCTTACCAAAAACCGTTGTACTCACCGCAGGCTTGTTGTGACGCACATCAGGCAAAATTGCAAAGACGCCACCACTCTTCAAGTGATGAGCCACACGCACGAAAGAACTGGGATGACGACGATCCACCGTTTGGAAATTCAAACGGCTTTTACGTAACCAAGCCTCAAACAAGGGATTGTTCTGCGGCCGGCCCACTGCCATTAAGGGAAAATTAAAGGCAGAGCACGTAATGCCAGCAAGATCCCAATTGCCCATATGCGGTAAAGCAATCACGACACCACCATGCTTTGCGACTAAAGCACTAATGGTTTCCTTTGCCTGTTCCGTACCTTCAAGATGCTTCTGAAGATAAGCCACATCCATTTTGCCAGCGTGAAAGAGTTCGATGAAATTCATCAACATATTCCACACGGATGTGCGAGCGATGAAACGACAACGTGCAACGGATGTCTCTGGACCAAAAACCTCGCGAATACGAGAAATCGTCTCTTTTCGCAAAGGCCAACAAATCCGGAAGACAATACGTAAAATCCCTCGCAGGACAAGACCTGTCCATGCGATGGGAAAAGCGACAATTGAAAATTGTACCGCTCTAAACACGCCATACTCAAGGCGATGGCGCAATCGAATTTTTTGTTTCATTATGGATTTACTTGAGAACTTCGGTTGCGTCAATCAACTTCGCAATGTCTTGGCGTGCAGCTGCGGCCAAATCAAATGCTTCCTGCATCGTTTCGGAACGTGCCTTTACAGCCAACAATGCTTTGCGATATTCTGCAACCTGTTGCGTCATTTCAACAATTTTTTCACCCAATTGTTGCGCAGCAGCCTCAGCCTTCACCAACATACGACGCGTCTGGAGCAACTGTTGCAACAATTCACCCGGATCGCAATCTAAGTCTTCAATGTGCATACCATCAGGAATTGGCACCTGAATAATCGTTCCACACTGAGAACAAGGCACCTGCAAACCTGCAGCACGGTAGTCTACCACCAAGTTATGATTGCAGTTCGGGCAATCAAACACAATGTCGGTGGGCATAATTTCAACATCTTGAATATCGTCTTTTTCGTCCATAGAAGACCTCCTTAAGGCATTGACAAAAGTTTAACACAGAGCCCCCTAAAAACGCAAGAAATTTCAACAATAAATCATACTTTTAAAACGGGCGTTCTATTTTCCTTCTGCTAACGCCTTAATCGCAAGATAAAAGGCATTAGCAGAAGGGTTTCAAGGGCTTTTCCACGAATCCAATCTTATGCAAAGCGCCGCACAAGGTCTGCGTTCTGGCGAATCCCTCCCCTACACTTCCCAAATGAAGCCTTCTCTCCTCCGATGTCACACCTCCTTTCGCCTACCCTAAAAACAAAAACGCCACCTCGCATGAGGCAGCGTTTTTGTTGAAACAGAAGCGTTGCTTACTTAGCGTAAACAGGCTTTGCCGAATAGTGCGTATGCAAGAGGTGATGAGCCTTTTCGCTACAAGGAGCCCCCAAGAAATCCTCATAAATCTTGTGAATCTGAGGATTCTGGTGAGAGCAACGAATAGCCTTTTCACGGTCATCCTTGTAGAGGCCTTCCATGCGCATCTTGCGGATTTCATCCGTTGCGAGCGTCGGCTGACCACCGCCACCGATACAACCACCGCGGCAAGCCATCACTTCGATGAACTGCCAACGCGGCGGGCGACCTGCAGCGCGGTCTTCACGGATTGCCTTGAGGACCTGTTCCACATTACCCATCTGGTGGGCGAGAGCGATCGAGACCTTGGTACCCTTGATATCAATCGTTGCTTCCTTCACACCATCGAGACCACGCACCTGAGTGAAGTTCACATCGGCGAGTTCTTCCTTGGTGATCAAGTAATAAGCAGAACGGAGCGCAGCTTCCATCACACCGCCAGTCGCACCGAAGAGCGTGCCTGCGCCAGTGTATTCACCGAGAATGGAGTCTGCTTCACTTTCAGGGAGATTATTGAAATCAAGACCTGCGATCTTAATCATACGTGCCAATTCGCGCGTTGTTAAGACCACGTCCACATCCTGATAACCGGAGGCATGCATTTCATCCGAACGTGTAATTTCGTACTTCTTTGCTGTGCAAGGCATGATTGAAACCACATACATCGAAGCAGGATTGATACCCATCTTCTCTGCGAAGTAGGTCTTGGCCATCACGCCCAACATCTGCTGCGGGCTCTTTGCCGTAGAGAAGTTCGGAATGAAGTCGGTAGCATACTTTTCCATCCAGTCCGTCCACGAGGGGCAGCAGGAGGTAATCAAAGGCAATTCACCACCCTGCGTGAAGCGCTGCACGAATTCAGTACCTTCTTCCATAATGGTGAGGTCTGCAGAGAAGTTCGTGTCAAAGACAGCTTCAAAGCCAAGACGGCGAAGTGCGGTATAAATCTTACCCGTGGAAAGTTCGCCAGGCTTCATGCCGAAAGCTTCACCCAATGCCACGCGGACTGCAGGAGCAATCTGCACTGCGGTGTAACGT
>JAGCML010000329.1 GCA_017646485.1 Kiritimatiellia bacterium | reverse complement strand
CGAGCATGTCTGCCACGCTATCATCCACGCTCTGGACGCAACCCAAGTAGTCCTGCATGTAGCGCAAGTAAGAGAGCTTAATGCGTTCGCGACGACGACGTTCGCGTTCTTCCGCTGGCAAGGAGGCGTTATCGCGGATTTCCTTCGGCCAACGATTGGAGGATTCGCCCGTCTTGTACTGTTGGGGATCCACGCCAGGGAATTTACCGCCTTCAGAGAAGTATTCGGTCAACTTCAAGTCAGCTTCAATGCGCAGGTGATGTTCCAGCGTCATTGCAGTGTGCTTGATTGGGGTCGCACGTCCCTTGTAGTCATCAAAAATCGTATCGGGCAGCGGGAAGTCTTCGAGACCCTTGGCACGGAATTCCTTACGATATTTCGGCTCAGGCAACCAGTTACGATGCGGGGCCTTGTGAAGCATCATAACGCAGAAGGGCTTATCCTGCTCAATGGCTTCGTCGATGACGCACTGCGTCACCTTGGTGAGGTTGCTCGTGGCATATTCACCGGGGAATGAGAGACGCTGTCCCTTTAAGTTGCCTTCCACACCCTTCGGGCACTTTTCAGCCTTGGTGAAGAAGAAGGGATCAAAGTAGCTCCCCTGCCCTTGATAGATGGCCCAACGGTCCCAGTCGGTATCACGCACCGTGTGCGGACCACCCATATGCCACTTCCCTAAAACAGCAGTGTAGTAGCCCGCTTCACGCATCGTACCACCGACCGTCTTAATCTTGTTCGAAATGTCATTAAAGACCGGCACACCATTCTTGCAGCTGTACATACCCGAAAGGATGCAAGCACGCGAAGGCGTGCAGATGGAGTTGGTCACAAAGACATCCTTACAAAGCACGCCTTCGGTAGCCAAACGGTCAATGCCAGGGGTCTTATTGATGCGCGAACCGTATGCACTAATAGCATGAGCGGCATGGTCATCGGTCATGATAAAAAGAATATTCGGGCGCTTCTTCCCTGTGCCAGTAGCGGCCAATAAGGGATTCGTTCCTGCGAGGGCGGCTAAACCCAACCCTGCGGCCTTCAAAAAGTTTCTACGATTAATCATCACGTCTCTCTTAAGCATTCAAGTACGAACCATTTCTAACCTAATATTGTATAGAATAGCAGAATGAGCAAAATATTGAAACACTTAATCTGACTTTTTTCACCTCTGCCGACACTTTTATGGGAGACTTCCGTCCAAAAGGTCACCCAATTGCATAAACGTATCAGTGAGATCATCCAGTTTCAAAATAGCACGACGGTCTAACTGCGTCGGAGCGTCATTCACGATGACCACACGAGCACCAAAGCGATAGCCCTCTTCCGGCAAGGCTGCTGCGGGATAAACCGTGAGCGAACTACCGAGGACCAAAATCAAATCCGCCTCTTGGCAAGCGCGCACAGCTTGTGAGAAGACCGCTTCTGGCAAGTTCTCGCCGTAAAAGACGATATCAGGCTTAAAGACACCGCCACAAGCACACATCGGCACTTCACCTGCACGCACGATTGGCGCCACCTCATCATAGGTAAGCATAGCGCCACATTTTTGACAGTGATGAAGCGAAGGCGAACCATGCACTTCCAACACATGTTGCGAACCCGCAAGCGTATGCAAACGATCAATATTCTGCGTAACAATCGTCTTTAGCAAACCAGAGCGTTCTAAACGAGCTAATACATGATGCACAATGCACGGTTGAAACGCTTCTAAGTCATACACAAAGTCTTTTGCCCATGTGTAAAACAACGAGGGATCTGAATTGAACAAATCAATCCCAAAGAGTTCTTCCACGCGATAGCCCCGAAAGGTGTCATTATAGATGCCATGTTTGCCACGGAAATCACGAATGCCACTCCCCGTTGAAACACCCGCACCGGTGAAGACGACGGTATTTGTAGAAGATAAAATTAAATCATGTAGCTCACCAACAAGATTCATTTTTTCATCCTTTCCGCGGTGGAATTCACAATATCATGAGGCAAAACCGCCTTCGCACGTTCATACAAATTACAATAAACAGTAGCCGAGGTCGCCCCCAAACGCTTCGCCTGCTCCCGCAAGGTCACATGAGACGAGGTAATCACCAACGCAAGGAGTGCAAAAAAGAGATTCATCACCAGAATAAACCACCATGAGAAAAAGCGTCCATACTCATGGGTGTCGGGTTGCGACACAGCGAAGAGCGCATTTGCCGTATACCACACATGAAAAGCTGTGAAAAAACCAAAGAGCGTTGCCCACACCGCAAAGGGAATGGCATTCGGCCAATAGTGATGCACAATGCCATACACGAGCACCGCAATTAAAAGATAAAACGGAAGACAGTAAGGGGCTAACGTGATGAATAGATTGCTTTTAGAGAGTTGGACAAAGCCTCCAGTTGTCCGCACACTCACTTGATGCACCTTTGCAAAGCAGAGCAACCCCGCCACCGCGTGCGTCATCTCATGCGCAAAGACATAGACCACCTGAAGGGCTGCGCCTTTCCAAACGTACAACACCGTCATTGCACCAAACCCACTCAAGAAGCAAATCCGCCCCTGCGTGAAAAAAGGCGCATTCAAAGTTTCAATAGCTAAGGCCTCTAAAAAGCACTTGATGAGCACCCAGACGAGGGGTAAGCCCAAAAATGCCACCATTGCGAGGAGAACCTTTTTCATGCGTGAAAACTCCGTTCGCCGGCGATTCCCATCCTTCTAAAGAAAAAACGTCTTTGAGTTGATTTCATTTCTACCACTCAAAGACGTTTCTTTCTATCCCTGTTTT
>JAGCML010000328.1 GCA_017646485.1 Kiritimatiellia bacterium | reverse complement strand
GACTATCCGAACCAGATTAACAACGTGCTCGGCTTCCCCTTCCTCTTCCGTGGTGCATTGGATGTGAAGGCACGTACCATCAATACCGAAATGAAGGTGGCTGCCTCTACGGCATTAGCAATGTTGGCCCGTGAACCTGTTCCTGCAGAAGTGCAGGCCGTCTATCCTGGTGAAAAGCTTGAATTCGGCACGCAGTACATCATCCCGAAGGCCTTTGACCGTCGCTTGTATAGCGTTGTTTCCTATGCAGTTGCTGAAGCGGCTGTGAAGTCGGGCGCTGCACCTGCAGACACCGACCTCGCCGCATTGAAGGCGCGTCTTGACGCAGGCTTCTAAGCGACACACCATGCCCCAACTTCCCGAAACACCTATCGCTTCTACTTCGGAGGAGTCCTCCCTCCTCCGAAAGTTGCTCACCTTAATCCTGGTCTTCGGGAAGTTTGGCGCATTAACCTTCGGTGGCGGTTATGCCATTATTGCATTGATGGAAGATGAGATTGTCCATCGTCGCAAATGGATGAGTGCCGAAGATTTAATGGACTTAATTGCGATTGGCGAAAGCACGCCTGGCCCAATCGCAGTCAACACCGCCACCTTTATCGGCTATAAACTGGCAGGCATCACGGGAAGTCTTGTTGCAGTCTTAGCCTTAGTCTTCCCTGCTTGGCTCATTATTGTCCTTATTAGTGGTTGCTATCTCTCCTTACGTGACAATATTTGGGTAGCAGCTGCACTTAGCGGTATTCGCATCGCGGCGATCGTCCTCATTCTTCAGGCCTGCTTACGCATGTGGACGAAGTTAAAGCGCTCCTGGTTTAATAGCATCATGCTCGCTGGCGCCTTTTATCTCACCGCTTTCCCCTCTATTAATGCCTTCTATGTTATTCTCGGAGCACTGCTGATTGGGTTGCTCTGGCATGGCATTCGCCCACGCTACCTCTTGCCCAAACAAGGAGAAACGCCATGATTTACCTGACGCTTTTCCTAACGTTCTTCAAGATTGGGCTCTTCACTTTAGGCGGTGGCTATGCCATGATTCCGTTGATTCAAGCGGAGGTCATTGATCATCATGGTTGGATGACCATTGAACAATTTGCGGAATTTGTGGGCATTGCAGAAAGTACGCCTGGGCCGTTTGCGGTCAATATCTCAACCTTCTGCGGCATTACCACGGCAGGCTTCTTAGGCAGCCTTTGCGCAACGGTCGGCGTCGTGCTCCCCTCTGTCATTATCATTTTACTCATTGCAGGTGCTGCCACTCGCGTATTAGGGCACTGGACGACCAAATCCGCATTGCAAGGTGCGAAGCCTGCTGTTGTGGGATTGCTCGGTGTAGCCGCTTTTTCGCTGATTAGTCACAGTTTTTTCAAAGATGCTGGCGAAATGAATCTCGTTGCAATCGCCTTGTCCATTGCACTCTTCACCTTAACACGCGTCTTTAAACTGGGTGCAATCACTTTGATTCTCTGCGGAGCAGTCGCAGGTCTGGCACTGCAATTATGTGGCATCTCCCTCTAAAGCTTTGGCGCTTTTTAACGGCGTGTTATCAAACCCTCTTGGATCTCTGTTATCCACGCGACTGCTACTTCTGCCATAAACCTGCAGGCGATGAGGGATACATTTGCACAAACTGTTTGGAACGCCTCTCCTTACATCGCAATCCCGCTTGCATTCGGTGTGGCGTTGAATCCACCCTTTTAGAGGGCGAAGACTTCACTTGTTCTGATTGCCTTCGCCATCCGCCCGCCATCAATCGCACCTTTATTGTGGCACGTTACGAACATGCCTTTCGTGACCTCATCCACACCTTCAAATATCGAAAAGGACTCTGGCTTGCGGAAGACTTAGGCCGTTATCTTTTAGCCACCTACCTCGAACGCATCCAAGGCGCAGGCATTCAGATTGATGCCATTATTCCCGTCCCAATGCAACGCGCCAAACGTCGCAAACGCGGTTATAACCAAACCGAACTCCTCACCGCCTACCTCGCTCGCCACCTCCAGCTTCCCGTTCTGAAGCATGCCCTAAAACGCGTCCGCACCAACGTGATTTCACAAACCCGATTACATCGCACCGAACGCTTGCAGAATGCGAAACGTGCCTATCGTCTCGCACGCAACATTGATTTAACGGGAAAAACAATCCTCTTAGTCGATGACGTCGTAACCACTGGCGCCACCTGTAATGCCTGCGCAGAACGCTTACGCACAGCCGGCGCAGAGGCGGTCTATGTCCTCGCCTTAGCCCGACCGCTCAATCCCTAAATCTAAAGCCTAAAATGTGCCATGCAAGGTCACACGAGCGTGCACACCATTCGGTTTTATTCACCCAAATCTGCCGCACGCGAGGCATAAGACGTCTGCAACAGTGGGGCGCCTTTACGCATTTCCATCTCCCCAATGGTCTGTGCATAAAATTGTTTTGCAATCGGATTTTCATGTGCCAAGTGCAACGGCGCAGCATCTCCACGCGCATAAAGCGCCTCAATACGTGCCTGACGCATCGCACGCGTCAAATAAGGAATCGTCTTGGCGCGAGGCAACCCAGCACCACCGACGCATCCACCTTCACAGGCCATCACTTCAATCAAGTCCGCTTCAATCGTCCCCGCTTGAAGTTGCTCCAAGACCTCTCGTGCATGTGCGCATCCTTGCACCACCAAGACCTTAATTGAACAGGTCTCTGAAAAAACTGCTGTAGCGCATTTCAAGCCGCCTGGACGTTGCGTCTCCGTACCCAACAAACCACGTACAGCCGAAAATTGCAAAAATTCATTCGGCGGATTCGTTCCATTATAAAAATAGTATGCCGTCCGCAGAATTGCCTCTGCCACACCGCCCGTATTACCGAAAATGATGCCGGCGCTACTCGCTTCGCCCAGTAATGAGTCATAACTGGAGGGCGAAAGGTTTTCATAGTCCACCTTTTCTGCGCGTATCCAATCTGCCAGTTCACGCACGGTGACGATGGCATCCATGCCACGCATGCCCTCCACCTCAAACTCAGGTCGACGAATCTCAAACTTCTTCGCCGAACAGGGCGTCAAGGCGACATTAAAGATATTTTTTGGATCCAATCCCTTCTGTTTTGCGAAGAAGGTTTTAACGACCACACCCTGCATCGCAATGGGACTTTTCGCGATGGAGACATTGGGAAGATAGTGAGGGAAATAGGTCTCGCAGAACTCCACCCATGCCGGACAACAACTCGTAAATTGTGGCAAAGGCGCAGACTGATGCTTTAAGCGCTCCACTAATTCCTTCGCCTCTTCAATAATGGTAAGGTCTGCCCCAAAGCTCACATCTAAGACATAGTCTGCACCTAACGCACGTAAAGCAGCAATCACTTCACCCTCACAGAAGGTGCCCGCAGGCTGACCAAAGGCCTCCGAAACCGCCACACGCACCGCTGGTGAAAGCGAGACCACAACCGTCTTTCCAGCGGCCTTTGCCGCTTTTACGGCCTGCCATTCTGGACGCATGACAATCGCTTCGCCTTCACACACGGTAGAACACTGACCACAGTGAATACAAATCGGTTGGTTCCCCGTCTTCTTAAAATCATAAAACCCATCAACAGACATCATGCGACGGCAAACACGCCGGCAAGCCCCACAGTAAACACACTTACTTTGATCAAACACAATTGCGGGATTATTCGGATCAATCGGAATATGAATTGAAGCACTCAAATCAGACGTGGGTTCGTCACTTTGAAGGAAATTGGAAAAGAAGGGAAATAGCCCTGCGGCCCCCATCATGCGTAACCATTCTCGACGCGTCATCTCTTGCATGCGATTTCCCTATAGTTTGTTACAACTCATCACCCCAAAGGTCAAAATCTGACGTGCATTATACCATAATACTCTCTGTATCACCGTCACGCAAAAAAGCACTCCCACACTGTTTAATGCCGTAGACATGCTATAATTTCCCCATGAACACCTTTCCAGACCTTCGATTAAGTCGTCTGCGCAAAACTGCAGGCATCCGCGCTATGTTTGACCTTGAGATTCCAGCACCCGCCAAATGGTGTTGGCCGACCTTTGTTGTCCCTGGGCAAAACATTAAGGAAGCAATTGCCTCCATGCCTGGACAATATCGCTATTCGCCAGACCAATTAGTCAAAGCGGTGGAAAAGGTGGTCAAACAAGGCATTGGCTCCGTCCTCCTCTTTGGCCAAACGGATGGGCATAAGGACAATGGCGGCTCACAGGCTTGGAATGACCATGGTGCCGTGCAACAGGCCGTTCGCCTCCTCAAGCAAGCCTTTCCCCAATTAACCATCATTACCGATGTCTGCCTCTGCGCTTATACCGACCACGGCCACTGTGCACCGCTTTGTGCAGATGGTTCATTAGACAATGATGCGGCCTGCGAATGTTTGGCGAAGGTTGCCCTCTCCCATGCTGCAGCCGGCGCAGACATTGTTGCACCCTCGGCAATGATGGATGGGCAGATTGCCGTTATTCGTGAAGCGCTCTCCGAAAACGATTTTAAGCAAACGCTCCTCATGGCCTACTCCACCAAGTTTGCCTCTGCGTGTTATGGACCTTTTCGCGATGCCGAAGGCAGTGCCCCGCAACTGCGTCCAGGGATGCCAGCAGATCGTAAAGGCTATCAAGCCTCCTATGCCAATCCACGTAATGCAATCATGGAATCCGTCTTGGACGAAGCAGAAGGCGCTGACATTCTCATGGTCAAGCCTGCGCTCTTCTATTTAGACATGATTCAAACCCTTCGCCAACGCACCCTCTTGCCTGTGGCCGCGTATAATGTGAGTGGCGAATACTCGATGCTCATCGCTACCGCCCGACAGGGTTGGGGTGACTTAGATGAACTTGTGCGTGAAAGCACCATGGGCATTGTTCGTGCAGGTGCCGACCTCATTATCTCCTATTGGGCCTCCGAATACGAACGCTTCTTCGGAAAAGCCTAATCCCTCGTCTCAAGCACAACCTTCCCAATAAAAGGATTACACGACAATGAAATGCACGCTACTTGCCCTCTTACTTTCCCTCTCGTTCGGCCTCTTTGCCAATCAAACACCCGAACCGCTGAACCCTGCGACCACCCCTACCCATCGCCTGAATGAAACATGGTGGAAACAACGTTTAGAGCAGAAAGAACGCCAAGCCCAGTGCCAACACGATACCGTCTTAATTGGCGACTCCATCACCCACTTTTGGGATGAATGGGCCCCCGATTTGCAGAAGGAATTCTTTGGAGAGGCGCTCAATCTTGGCTTTAGTGGAGATAAAACACAAGATGTGCTCTGGCGCATCCAGCGTATCAACTGGCAGACCGTTGCGCCCAAACGCATCATGCTGATGATTGGCACCAACAATACGGGCCACAATCCCAATGCGCCCTATGAACAAACCTTTGAAGGCATTCGCCTCATCGTTGACACCCTGCGCAAACACTGTCCAGAAGCCAAGATTATGGTGCTCAATATCTTCCCCCGCGGAGCCGATGGCAATGACATCAAGCGCCAGATTAACAACAAAATCAATGCCCTAATCCCCACCCTTGCCGATGGCGATAAAGTCATCTGCAGAGATGTCTCTGCATGTTACCTTGCTCCCGATGGACACACCTTACGTCGTGATCTCTTGCCCGACTTGCTCCATCCGAATAAAGAAGGATACCGCCTCTGGGGTGAAGCGCTCGCCAAAGAATTCATGGCCACCCCCACAAAATAAGCCGCTGTGCCACCCTTACAAGTCGACCGTTCGTCCCCTTAAAGAGACGAACGGTCTTTGTTTTCGTAAGAGATAAAAGGGTGAAAAAGCGAAGGGTTTTATAGAGATGAACTGACTCAAACGTCCCATTCTCCTGCAAGGTGTCCCATCTTTCCCCCACGTTAAAAGGGAAAAGACCAACCTTGAAAAGGACGCTTACGCCTGCAATGCTTCTAAGCGCTCCCTCGCCTTTGTACTCCCACATACTGCAGCCTTACGATACCACTTAATCG
>JAGCML010000327.1 GCA_017646485.1 Kiritimatiellia bacterium | reverse complement strand
GTAGAAAAGAGACGATTTAGCATTCTTTCATACTGTGCTCGAACTTTTACAGCATTACATTTTGAAGGTGGCGGTAATGAGATTATTTGGGCAAGTCTTTGATAAGGTGTTAAAGGATTGTCAATTTTATGTCTATAAGAAATTCCTTTGGATGTAACTCGCCGTACTTTTGAGATTTGGCGTGTACATGGAATGCAAAGTTTGTAGAGTAGACTCCATTGCTCACACAATTCAGTAAGAGCTTGATATTGGTCAAAATCATCAAATCTTAAATCTCCCAAAAGGTCCGTATAATTGATCCATTTTTCTGTTCAATTCGGCACGATGCAAAACTTTTTCCTTTTTCTTGCATCTTCTCTTTTTTTATCCTATAATAATTAAGTTGAGTTTAATTTGAAACACAATCCGCATACGTTCAGGAGAGAGCAAATGACAGGAACAGTAACTGTTGAAATTTGTATGGGTACGACATGCTACGTCATGGGTGGCGCACAGCTTGCGAGCATTGCTGATCGCCTTCCAGAAGAATGGAAAGACCGCGTGACAGTGAAGGGCATGCGTTGCGTTGGGGCTTGCCAGCAGGGTGTCACCTATGGTCGCGCACCGTTTGTTCGTGTCAACGATGAATTAATCGCTGAAGCCGATGAAGGTAAAGTGTTAAACGCGATTCGTTCAATTCTTGAAGCTTAATTTTGACGAAAGGAGACTGCCATGTCGATTCCGATGATTAGTGAAGCCGATCGTTTACGTCGCGAAGTATTGGCCTATGTCATTAAGGCTGTTAAGGAAGGCAAGCACGAAGACATTGATCGCATTCCTTTGAAGATGCGTCCGAAAGGCACCCCTTCTTCTCGTTGCTGTATCTACAAAGACCGTGCTGCATTGCGCTATCGTTGCATGTCTGCACTCGGTTTCCGCGTGGAAGATGAAACCGACGAATTGAAGACGTTGGCCTCCTACGCAGACGATACGAAGACCACGCCTCCTGCATGTGACCCCTTCTTGACGATCTTCCCTGACGCTTGCTCGGCGTGTATGGAATCGCAGATTATGGTCACCAATATGTGCCGCGGTTGCTTGGCTCGTCCCTGCACCAACATCTGCCCCCGCAAGGCCATCCAGGTGCGTAATGGTCGCGCCCGTATCTCCCACGAACTCTGCATCAACTGCGGTAAGTGCGCAGAAGTGTGCCGTTACCATGCCATCATCCAGGTGCCCCTCGCCTGCGCAGACGCCTGCCCTGTTGGCGCAATCGGTAAGACCGATGATGGTCGCGTGACAGTAGATGACGAAAAGTGCATCCGTTGCGGTCGCTGCATCAAGGCTTGCCCCTTCGCTGCAATCATGCAGAGCAACCAGGTAGCACACGTCGTGCGTGACATTACGGAAGGCAAGAAGGTGATTGCTCTTGTCGCACCTGCAGTCAACGGCTTCTTCCCTGTAGAACCTGGCAAGCTCTATGCCGCACTGAAGCAAATCGGCTTCTCTGAAGTCCATGAAGTTGCCCTCGGTGGTGATGACACCGCAATCGCCGAAGCAGCCGAATGGGCAGAACGCAAGGCAGAAGGTGCACCCTTCATGACCACCAGCTGCTGCCCTGCATGGATGGAATGCGTGGAACGTCACATTCCGGAAATCAAGCCCTATGTCTCGCACACGCCCTCGCCGATGATCTTCTCTGACCGCCGTGCAAAGGCAATGTATCCCGATGCCGTCACCGTCTTCATTGGTCCCTGCATGGCCAAGCGTACCGAAGCACATAAGAAGGGTTCTCCGGATTATGTGATTACGGCGGAAGAAGTCGGCGCATGGTTGATGGCTGAAAATGTGCAGCTCGACGAACTCGAAGCCGTTCAGCCCGAACTCGGCGGAACCCACTACGGCGCAGAATTCGCCATCAGTGGCGGTGTGGCCAACGCCGTGGCGCACTACCTGCCCGAAGGTGCACCGAAGCCGACCGTCTTCAAGATTAATGGTCTCAATAAGAAGAATATTGCCCTGCTCAAGGTCTTTGCGAAGACCAAAAAGGCACCGGACGATATTATTGAAATCATGGTCTGTCCTGGCGGTTGCGTCGCAGGACCTTGCGCCATCGCAACGCCTGAAGATGCCACCAAGGCCATTCAGTCGCGCAGACCGGAAGACTTTGAAGCGTAACGCGCTTCCTTCAACAGAGGCGCCCCGCATATTCGCGGGGCGCTTTGTTTCTGAACACCCCTCCAGAACAGGTGATTGTGAATCGGATCCAACAAGGCATCGCCATCATCGCAACCGCGATTGCGATTCATCTGTTGTTGTCCACCCTTCCCGACACACTCATCCTGCCCCTCTTCTGCCGAACCCCGGCGACCGTTGCTGCGTGGTGGTTTCACGTGCCCCTTGACAGTCACACCCTCACCTACACGGTCAACGGGATAACCTTTGAAATGGCGCGGAGTTGTTCCGCAGAAAACTTCTTTGCCATCGCCACTGCCCTCTTGATTTGGCGAGCCCCCAAATGGTGTTGGGGCGCACTTCCCCTCACCCTCATCCTCAATAGCCTCCGCGCCATCCTTACCGCCACCCTCACGCTCGCGTGTCACGGTTGGCGATTTGAAGGACTTGTCCACCTCACCGCGGGCGCAACCCTCTTCATCGGAACCCTCTATCTCCTCTGGATTTTAACCGAAAGGCACCCCCATGGCCACTGAACCCCCAACCCTCCGCGCGCGTTTGCAAACGCCCCTTGTCTTGATCCTCACGCGCATGGTGCTGCC
>JAGCML010000326.1 GCA_017646485.1 Kiritimatiellia bacterium | reverse complement strand
GGGGATGAGGCTAGGCTATGGTGGTGGGTGACGGGGGGGGGGAGGAAAATACGAGATGTGCGGCAGGGTGCGGTGTTGCCCTGCATGTAATAACGATTCGCGTACTCGCGTAAAAATAAGAATCGTACGGTGCTGGAATTACACCTGGAGGCGAGGCATCGCGAGGGTGTGTCAGCGTTTGAGCGACTGGGCGACTTGATTGGCCCAGGCATCTAACAGACGGGCGTAGCGAAGGTAATTCCATTCCGTCTGCATAAAGGCGGCGCCACGTAGGCCCATTTGTTGGGCAGTAGCGGGATTTTGTGCCAAGGCGAGCATGGCTTCCACCTGCGCTTCAAGCGAGGTTTCTGGCACAACAAGCCCGGCTTGGGGTGTTTGAATAAGCACTTCTGCGCAACCGCAACACGCACTCACGATGCAGGGTGTGCCGCCTGCCAGAGCTTCATTCACGACCAACCCCCAGGGTTCGTAGTTCGAAAAGAGGCAGAGCGCATCTAATTGATGGAGGAGCGCCACCTTTTCTGCGCCATAGACGGTGCCATAAAAGGTAACTTGCGGTAAATCTGCGGCTTGGGCTTGAAGGGAGGCGCGTTCGGGACCGTCGCCAAGAATCGAAAGGGTTGCATTTGGGCAAACCTGCACCACCTGCCGAAAGGCTTCAATGAGACAATGCACCTGTTTGTGACGCACTAAACGACCCACATAGCCAAAGCGAAAGTGCGAGGCGCTTGGTGGCGGAAAGGAACGCATATAGCGTGCATTGCGCACCACATTGGGGCGTTCTGAGAGGCGGGTTTCGGGCAGACCGTAGTTCAGAAAGAAGGCACGATGGGGTTTTCCCCCAATGGCACATCCCCAAACATAGGGACGCTTGAACCAAAAGCCCAACCCTATCCGTTTGACTAAACGCATCCACCCCTTCCGCGGTTCGCGCCAAGTAGAGTCAACTTCAAAGGTCAGGATGCGCTTCCAGAAGAGATTGAGGATTGGCACCCAGAGGCTAATGGGGTCTGCGTAACTGTGAATCGCAACCGCCTCATGCGTGCGCAACATCTTCCAAATAAAGGAGAGGCGTTGGAAGAAGGACATCTTTTCCAAGACAGGGAATTGCGTTGTGCCCCGCGAGGCCAAGGTCTTCTGATCATAAGCAAAGGCACAGGTGACCCCACGCGGCAAATAGACCGCCTCCACCAAGTCGAGGATGTACTCGGTCGGCTCGACAAAGAGTTGGAATTGGCGCAGGGGGAAGTTCACGGGCTTCTGCATATCCATTATTATTAAACGAAACGAAGATAGTATAACATGTTTATCCCCGCTCATCCATTCGCTTTTCAAGAAGTCTCAAGGAGTCACCCCTTCGCCGAAAAGACGGCTGTCGCAGTGCTAAAGTTTTCACGAAATCCACCTTGACACACTGCGTATGAGTTCGTATTATACCCTTATGAAAACATTTCCCCTTCTCTTCTGCGCCGTTGCGGCGCTCCTCTGCGGTTGCGCAACGCAACCGACCACGCCCGTTGCCACCCCTGCCCCCGTTGCGCCTGCACCAGTAGCCGCACCTGAAGCAACCCCTCCAGCGGTTGCCACGCCCTCAATTGCCGAACAGCTCATGCAGATGGCACCCGATGCACGCTGCAAACAGATTGTCACCACCTGCCTCGTTGCGGGCCAACCCCTCCGCGTGATGTTGGACACTGGCGCCACACACACCGTCTTCCACACCGAAAGCGCCAAGCAGTTGCAACAAGTCCAGTGGATTGACACCAGCCACATCCAATTTAATGGTAATGCCCACCAACGCCCCGAGATGTTTATTGCACCCGTGCTTTTGGGCCCCGGCGAGTTTGAGCCCCGTCCGCTTTTAGCCTTAGATCTCTCGGGTGTCCGTAGCATGATGGCCGAAAAGATTGACGGCATCATCGGCATGGACCTCCTTAATCCCCTCCCCTTTACCTTTGACTTCCATGCCAATGCATTCTATTGGGGCACGCCCGAGTCTGCCAACCTCTTTCCTTTGATGGGGCAGACCGACCCCAATGGTCGCCTCTTCCTCATCGTTGCGAGCGGAGAAAAGACCTTTCCCCTCCTCTTAGACACCGGCAGTAGCATCACGCGTATCGCAGAAAGCAATTGGACCCCCGGCCGTGGTGAAACCATCCAAGCGCAAGTTAGCGATGTGAATGCCGCAGCACACATCAGCACCATCGAAGGAAAAGCAGGCACCCTGACCCTTGCTCCTGGCATTGAAACCGAAGCTTTCCACCCCTTAATGGGCGGCAAAAATGAACCCGCCATCCTTGGCGTTGATGCACTTAAAGGCCTCATCTTCGTTCATTTACCCCCAGAAAATGGCGTCTTGCCCCCACCTGAAGGCCTCTTAAGCAGCTTCTTCATTGCCAAACCCACGACCACTCCGTAAAGAACAGCCAGGGGTGGTTGCGCCACAGTTCTAGGTTCGGAGTTCAGAGGTCTGAGTTAGCGCCTGCGGCGCAGGACTGCCAGGGATTTTAGAAACCACAAAATACTCAAAATACTCAAAAAAAAAAGACTGCATGTGGGATGGCGCTGCGCGCAGGACTGCCAGTGTGGGGAATAACACTAAGAACACCAAGAGATGCGTCGAGCTTTTCGTAACACTAGGCTGCGCCCACGAAAAGCCTACGCATCTGCGAAGCATGTAAAGGTCTGCCAGGTGGAGGACTGCCAGCGTAGAGGGAGAAACCACAAAATACTCAAAAAAGGGACTGCATGTGGGGTTTAGAAACCACGAATTACACGAATTTACACGAATAGCACTGCATGTGGGCTGTAGCTGTAGGTGACGAGGGGTGAAGGATAATATGAGTTGTGCAGCAGGGTACGGCGTTGCCCTGCATCTTCTCTTCTCTCTCCGCTCTTCTTTCGTATCTCATGTGCCACCCACCCTCGTGAGCACTTTAAAAGCATCCGCAGGATGCGTGGCGCGATTCCTTTGAGCGCTTAGCGCCTTTCGGATAGTAGCACACCTCTTCCATCGCTCACCTTCAATCAATACCTTCAGTCACATCCTAGGACACCCACCCTCATTTTTTACATGAGGTGTGGGTTTTATGATACAATAGAGGCAGAATTTCCGTTTTTGTAAAGGTACTATGAGCCTCTTACTTTTTGTTGCGTTCATCGCAATTTTCATCACTCTGTTCATCGCTTCTGCCTTTTTCTCTGCTAGCGAAACTGCGGTTTTATCCCTTTCTCCGCTTCAAATCCAACGCATTAATGAGCAACGTCCTAAATTAGGGGCTCGCCTTTCTCAAATGTTGAAGCAACCCGAGGTGATGCTTTCAACCCTGCTCATCGGCAACACCTTTGTGAATGCTGCGCTCGCCAGCGTGGGGCTCTCCTTTATCGTCATGACGGGATGGATTCCCGAACAGTACAATGAGATGGTGAGCATCTTAGTTATCACCTTACTCGTCTTGCTTTTTGGTGAAATCAGCCCGAAACAGTTTGCCATCCGTCACGCAGAAAAGATGTTGCCCTGGATTGTGGCTGTGCTCACCGTGGCCATTCCCCTCCTCTATCCGCTCTCTTGGTGTCTGCAGAAGCTCATTTATCCGATTCGCCATACCTTGCGCCCAGAACGTCGTTCGGCCACGGATGAGGAGATTGTTAGCGTGGTGAATCTTGGTGAAGAAGCCAAGACCTTGGACAAGGCCGAGGGCGCAATGGTGCGCGGTATCTTCCGTTTGAGCGAACTCAATGCCTCAGATGTCATGACGCCGCGTGTGGACCTCACAGGCTTAGACAAAAATGATACGCCAGAAAAGCATCTCGAACAGATGAAACAGGCCACCTTCGTGTGGATGCCGTATTGGGATGATTCGGCGGACAATTTTATCGACTTCATTGATGTGCAGAGATATCTTTTGGACCCCGAACACAATATCGAGAAGGCGCGGTGCAATTACACGCTCGCCGTGCCAGAAAATATTGCATTAGACGACTTGCTCATCACGCTCTATCGTCAAAACTTGCCCATGGTCTTAGTGACCGATGAGTATGGCGGCACGGCGGGCATTGTTTCCCGTGGCGACATTCTGGAAGTGCTCGCACTGGAAGTCAGCGACCCCAAACCGGGAGACAAGAATAAGGAGCCCGAAATTCGCAAGTGCCGCGAGAATTGTTGGATGATTTCTGGCGATGTCTCATTAGAGGAAATCAACTTCATGCTCGGCACGCACTTGGAGGCCGATGATGCCGATCGCATGAGCGGGTGGGTCACCTTCCATGCAGGACACATTCCGAAAGTGGGCGAAACCATCACGGCTGACGGGTATCGCGTCACCATCCAAAAGATGCGTAAACGTAAGATTCTGAGCGTTTTCCTGGAAGACCTCGAACCCGAATCGCGCGAAACAGACCTCCCTCAAGAGATTCTCTCAACGCCCCCACAAGCGCATGATGACGTACTCCCCTCTACAAATGAGGAGGCAGGCTTATGATGACGCGTACCGAACTCTTTATCGACATCGCCCTCATTGTCATCTTCTTCATTGGGAGTTGGTTCTTCTCTGGCTTTGAGAGTGGCATGGTCTCTCTCAATCGTTACCGATTAGTGCGCATGGTGCGTAATGGTGATAAGAAGGCAAAGGCATTAGGAAAGGTCTTACGTGATTCCCACCGTCTCCTCGCAACGACCCTGGTGGGCAACAATATCTGCAATGTGACGCTCTCGACCTTGAGCGCCACGCTGGCGGTTGCGACCGCAGCGTCTTTGGGGTTGCGCGGGCCCTTTGCCCAGACGATTGCCACCCTCATTGTGGCCATCCTCCTCTTAATCATTGGTGAATTTCTCCCCAAACTCTGGTTCACCGCGCGTCCGATAGAACGTTGCATCCCGCTCTTGCCCACCTTCCGGGTATTGCAACGCCTCCTTGCGCCGCTCGCCACCCTTTGCATTGTGCTCACCCGCCTCGTGACGGGAAAAGAAACGGAGAAACGTTCGCCCTTCGTCTCGCGTGAAAATATCGCCTTCTTGATGCGCGACTCCGAAGCACACGGCGAAGTCTCCGCCTTTGAGCGCCTTATGGTCAGCCGCGTCTTAGACCTTCAACTCAAGCGCGCCTCACAGTTGATGACGCCCATCAAGAAAACCGCACGCATCTATACCGATGACTCCCGTGAAAAGGTCCTCGAAAGCTTCCGTAAGACCCATCAACGTGTTCTTCCGCTCTTCGAAAAAGACTCCACAGAATGTGTGGGCATCCTTCACCTTTCCGACCTCTTACGCGATGAACGCAATACCCCATTGCGCGATCTTTCCCGCATCGCACACGCCATCGACAAAAATGAAGCAGCGGACAACCTCCTCACCCAAATGCGTTCGGCAAATACAAAGTTGCTCTTAGTCTGCCACGGCACCGTCATTCAAGCGGTCGCAACCCAAGCAGCCGAACACGCTCAAAGGAATCTGCATGCGGCGAAGCC
>JAGCML010000325.1 GCA_017646485.1 Kiritimatiellia bacterium | reverse complement strand
CTTTGCGTACATCAAGATTGCTGAAGGCTGCAACCACGCCTGCGCCTTCTGCGCAATTCCGCAATTCCGCGGTCACTTGCGTAGCCGCAAGCCCGAGGACATTCTCGCAGAGGCCAAGGAGTTGCTCAAGACGGGCACACGCGAAATCAACCTCGTGGCGCAGGATGTGACAGCCTATGGGCGTGACCTTCGCGACGGCACCACGTTGGCTTCGCTCCTCAAGGCCTTGGATGAATTGGAGGGCGACTTCTGGATTCGCTTCTTGTATGGCTTCCACAACCACGTCACCGACGAACTCCTTGAGGTGATGGCTGGCGCCAAGCACATCTTGCCCTACTTCGATCTTCCCATCCAACACTGCGCTCCCAATGTCCTCCGCGCCATGCGTCGTGCAGACACCATCGCAGCGATTGGCACCTTCCCCGAACGTTTACGTAACGCAGTGCCTGGCGCCGTGCTTCGCACAACTTGCATGGTGGGCTTCCCAGGTGAAACGGAAGCCGATTTTAAGGAACTCGAAGCCTACATCGAACGCGTTCGTTTCGATCACCTCGGCACCTTTATCTTCTGTCCTGAAGAGGGAACACACGCAGCCACCTTGGAGGGATTGCCCGAAGCCAAGGTCTCCCAACGTCGCCATGCCGCGCTCATGACCCTGCAGAAGCGCATCGCTCGTGAAAACAATCGTGCGCGTATCGGCACGGAAAGTCGCGCCCTTGTGGTGGACTTTGATGACAATGACGGCATCTATGTCCGCTTGCCCCACCAGGCTCCAGAGGTCGATGGTCTCACCCATGTCGCCCATGCGCCAGAAGAGATTCAACCTGGCGACTTCGTTCAGGTGCGCATCACAGGTGCACGCGGCTACGATTTAACGGCGAAACTCATCTAATCTTCGCTTTTCACACCCCTTCCACACATGGCCAACGTCACCCGTATTCCTTTTGATCCTACAGAACCCATTGATCGCTTACGCTTTGAGCGCGACTTTTGGGTTGCCTCCCCTGGTGCATTGCTCGCAGGGGTCGATGAGGCGGGGCGTGGGTGTCTCGCTGGGCCCGTAGTGGCGGGGGCGATTTTGATTCACGAGGATGATATTGAAGCCTTGGCCAAGGGGGACCTTAAAGCGGCCAATGACTCCAAGCAACTCACCGAAAAGTGCCGTGAAGCCCTCTGGGAATGCCTCACCCATCACCCCAAAGTGCAGTATGGCGTGGGAATCGCCTCCGTTCAAGAGATTGATACACTCAATATTCTCAATGCGACTCACCTCGCCATGCGGCGTGCGTTAGAGGCCTTGCCAGCCCTTCCTGCTCATGCATTGGTGGATGGTTTGCCGGTCAAAGGGTTGCCTGTGCCCCACACAGCCATCGTCAAAGGGGATGCCAGAAGCCTGCTCATCGCTTGCGCCTCCATCATTGCGAAGGTTACGCGTGACCATCTTTGTGCCGAACTCGACACGCGCTATCCGGGTTACGACTTCGCCAAACACAAAGCCTACGGCACGAAGGCGCACCTCTCAGCCCTCCACCGCCTCGGCCCCTGCCCTGAACATCGCCGAAGCTTTGCGCCCGTGGCGGTGGTTCAGGAGGAGTTCTCCTTTTAAACCAATACAGCAACCGCGCCACGCCCCCTCAAATGAGTGTCAGTTGAGCCTCTTTAGCCTTCCGTTTAAACCGATTGCGTGACGTCATTAATTCCTATGCCGAAATTTAATCTTCCCCCAGACCTTCCGATTACCGCCCATGCCGATGCGATTCTTGATGCCTTAAAGCGTCATCAAGTGGTCATTGTCTGCGGTGACACGGGTTCTGGTAAAACGACCCAATTGCCCAAACTCGCCGCGATGGCTCGACCCGATGCACGCGGCATCATCGGCGTAACCCAACCGCGCCGTTTGGCAGCAATCGCAATGGCTCGCCGTTTAGCGGAAGAAATCGGTTCTCCTTTGGGCGCAACGGTCGGTTATCAACACCGTTTTGAGAGTAAACTCTCGCCGTCGACGCGCTTCAAACTCATGACCGACGGCATCTTACTTGCTGAAACACGTCATGACCCGCTCTTTAAGCGTTACTCAACCCTCATTGTCGACGAAGCGCATGAGCGTAGCCTCAATATCGACTTCCTTTTAGGGTTAATCAAACGCATCCTGCCCCGTCGCCCAGACTTACGCGTTATTATCTCCTCGGCCACCTTAGATGCGAGTCGCTTTAGTGACTTCTTTGACCACGCCCCTGTGATTGATGTGCCAGGACGACTCTACCCCATTGAGACCCTTTGGGTGGCACCAGAAGATGAAGAAGATGATGATTTACCACGTCGCGTCGCGAATGCCGTTGATTTGGCAGGCACAGAATCGGGCGACATCCTCGTCTTCCTCCCTGGCGAACGCGATATTCGTGAAACGATGGCCTTCTTGGAGGGGCGCCGTCTCCCACGAACAGAGATTCTTCCTTTGCTCGCCAGTTTGCCTCCAGGTGAGCAGGCTCGCGTCTTTAAGGCTTCTCCCCTTCGCAGAATTATCCTCGCGACAAACGTAGCAGAAACCTCTGTGACCATTCCTGGCATTCGGGTGGTCATTGATTCGGGTCTTGCGCGCATTAAGCGTTACTCCCCCCAACGCCACATTCAGACCTTGCGCATTGAACCCATCAGCCAGGCCAGTGCTCGTCAGCGCATGGGACGTTGCGGACGAGTGGGCCCCGGCACTTGCATTCGCCTCTATTCAGAGGAGGATTACCAGCGTCGCGAAGCCCACACCGTACCCGAAATTAAGCGCACCGCGTTGGCAGGTGTCATCCTCACCATGGCGGACTTACGCTTGGGGCGCATTGAAGACTTTCCCTTTTTGGAACCACCCGCCGGCGCAGCCATTCGCGAAGGCTATCGCGAACTCCTTGAGCTCGGCGCCCTCCAGCGGATTACCTCGGACAACGAAGCCCGCGATTGGCGGTTGACCCCAGTCGGACGCACGCTCGCCACCTTCCCGGTTGAGCCCCGATTTGCGCGTATTCTCATCGCTGCTGATGCCGAATGTGCCCTGCGTGATGCCTTGACGGTAGTAGCTGCGATGGCTTGTGACGAACCCCTTCTGCGTCCTATGGATAAGGCGGCGCAGGCAGACCAACAGCATGCGCGTTTCCGTTGCGCCAATTCCGACTTTAATAGTCGCCTCAAGCTCTGGGCCTGGTGGAATGATTCCGCACTTGGCACCTCCGAGACGCAACGCCGTAAGCGTTGTAAGGCCGCCTTTATCAGTTACCCCAAGATGCGCGAATGGGCCAATATCCGTGCGCAACTTGAAGACCTTTGTCGCGAAAAGCGGATGCACACCACCGAAGGAAAAGGCGGCGAAGTCGGCTTACATCGCGCCCTCCTCTGCGGTTTACTCTCACGCATTGGCCACTATGACCGCGAAGCAAAGGACTATCGTGGCGCCTTTGCCGTGCGCTTCACCCTCTTCCCTGGTAGTGGGTTGGCAAAAGCCGCCCGAAAAGAACGCCCCGAGGCATCTCGTCCACATGCGCCACGCACGAAGGTTAATCCCGATGCACTCCCCGAATCACGCGAGTGGGTGCTCACAGGCGAATTGGTGGAGACCTCGCGTCTCTTCGGAAGAACCGTGGCCTGCATTGATCCTCGGTGGATTGAACCCATCGCTGGGCCGCTCTGTAAGGTCCATCGTCACTCGGCATTTTGGGATGCGGACAAGGGCTTCATTCGCGTTCATGAGGATGTGACGCTCTTTGGGTTGCCCATCGCTTCGGGCCGTCTCCGTGATCTTTCGCGCCTTGATCCCGT
>JAGCML010000324.1 GCA_017646485.1 Kiritimatiellia bacterium | reverse complement strand
CCAGTATGCACGCCCACAGGGTCAATGTTTTCAATCGTGCAGACGCAGATCATCTGGTTCTTCGCGTCGCGCACCACTTCGATTTCGAGTTCTTCCCAGCCCTTAATGGATTCTTCCACCAAAATCTGGTGCGTCATCGAAAGGTCAAGACCCTTACGTGCGATGGTGTGGAGTTCTTCAATATTGTAAACGAAGCCGCCGCCAGCGCCACCCATCGTGTAAGCAGGGCGAATCACCATGGGGAAGCCGATTTCTTCTGCAATCTTTTCAGCTTCTTCCATGCTGTTGGCGATGCCCGAACGCGGGGTGTCGATGCCGAGCTGTTCCATGGTGTGCTTGAAGATGTCGCGGTCTTCACCACGTTCAATAGCTTCAAGGTTCACACCGATGACCATCACGCCGTACTTGTCCAAGATGCCAGCCTTTGCCAAGGCGGAGGACATGTTTAAGCCTGTCTGACCACCGAGGTTGGGCAAAATGGCATCGGGACGTTCCTTGGCGATAATCTGCTCAAGGCGTTCCAAATTCAACGGTTCAATGTAAGTCGCATCCGCCATCGTCGGGTCGGTCATGATGGTGGCAGGATTGGAATTGACGAGAACGATCTGATATCCGAGAGCGCGGAGTGCTTTACAGGCCTGAGTTCCAGAATAGTCAAACTCACAAGCTTGGCCAATCACGATGGGGCCAGAGCCGATAATCAGCACTTTTTTAATGTCCGAACGCTGCATATTGCAAGTACCTTCCTTGTTAGAAGTCGAACGGTGAAAATAACTCACCTAAACCGAGGCGATATGCTATCAAAAAAATCGTCAATAGTAAAGTGAATAAAGTAAATAATTCCACCCTTTGAAGGGCGCGCCAGACGAGGCGGCGCCGAATCGTATCCTTAATCGTAATGCGCTAAAGTCTGCAGGAGAATGAATGGAATGGTGAGGATGTGAATGCACGGAGGCATCTCTAAGAGATTGTGGCATAATGGGTTATGCATTTGTAGAAGGGGAAACTTTACGAGAAGATTTGACGAAAAACTTTATTTTCTGTATAATACATCCCCGTTTTTGCGTATTAAAAGGTTTTTCACGTACGCAGATGACACAATTAAGAGAGGAATAGACATATGTCTTCGCTATTTGAGCGTATTATTGACGACCCTTCGAAGTTTACGTTTTTGACGGAAACGTTAGGTGAATGTAAGGTCGACACGCCGATTTCTCACACGTCCCATTTTGTTGAAATGGATGACATGTACACAATGTTGAGTGTGCGTGCATCCTATGTGCATGAATTTGTGAAGCGTTACGGTTCTGTGCCGAAGTTGGAAAGCGCCGGTCCGCACCGTAAGATTTTCCACGATCCTGCCAATACGCGTGCAGCCATTGTGACCGCTGGCGGTCTCTGCCCTGGCTTGAACAATGTGATCAAGGGCCTCGTGGAAGTGCTCGCCTTTGACTATGGCGTGAAGACCATCTACGGTTTCCGCTATGGTTATGCAGGCTTGATTCCTGATTTCAATTATGACCCCATCTTGTTGACCCCGGATATCGTGGATACCATTCACGAAGAAGGCGGCACGATGCTTGGTTCTTCTCGTGGCCAACAGGACACCTCGCGCATGGTCGACACCCTCGAACGCATGGGCATCAACGTCCTCTTCGCCATCGGTGGTGACGGCTCTTTGCGTTGCGCTCGCGACGTCTCCAATGAATGCCGCGCTCGTGGCCTCAAGATTTCCGTGGTCGGTATTCCGAAGACGATCGACAACGACTTGCACTTCGTGGGCCGCACCTTCGGTTTCGAAACCGCTGTGGCAGCTTCGATCCCCGCAATTCGTTCCGCACACGCAGAAGCCCTCGGTGCTTACCATGGTATCGGCGTTGTGAAATTGATGGGTCGTGACTCTGGCTTTATCGCAGCCTATGCCGCCCTCGCTAACCCCGTCGTGAATTTCTGCTTGATTCCTGAATCTCCTTTCACAATGGATGGCGAAAATGGCTTGCTCCGCGCAATCGAACGTCGTTTCGAATCTGGTCGTAGCCATGCCGTGATTGTGGTGGCTGAAGGCGCCGGTCAGGAATTGATGGAAGGCGAAGTGCGTAAGGACGCATCTGGCAATATCTTGAAGAAGGATATCGGTGAATTCTTGAAGAATGAAATCACCAGCCACTTCAAGGCTAAGGGTGATGATGTGACCGTGAAGTACATCGACCCGAGCTACACCATTCGTAGTTGCCCTGCTGATGCTTCTGACGCCGTGCTTTGCTACCGCTTGGCTCGTATGGCTGTCCACGCCGCAATGGCTGGCCGCACCAACTGCGTGGTGGGCCGCTTGAATGACGATTACTCCTTGGTGCCGATTCCTTTGGCCACCATCGAACGTCGCAAGGTGGAACTCTCCTCCAACCTCTGGGCCTCTGTGCTTGATGCAACCGGTCAGGAATTCTACATGAATCCCGCCACGAAGCCTGTGGGTTCGATCTACAATCCTTAATCGATTGATTGAGATTAAAAAGACGCGCGCCTTGCTGGGTGCGCGTTTTTTTTATGCACCTGTGATGCTGTGGATTACGGGCTTCGCCCTGTGGATTACGGGCTTCGCCCTGTGGATTACGGGCTTTGCCCTGTAGATTACGGGCTTCGCCTGTGGATTACGGGCTTCGCCCTGTGGATTAGTCGCTTCGCGGGGCGAGCCGAGCTCGCTCGGTACAGGCTACCGCCTGCCTAATGAACCGGGGGTTACGCTCGTTTCACTCGCTCACCCCCGTCT
>JAGCML010000323.1 GCA_017646485.1 Kiritimatiellia bacterium | reverse complement strand
TCACGGTGAAGGAACCGGTGACGATTGGTGGCACGCGTGGCGATTTCTTAACCCTGTTGCCCGCAGAAAAGGGTGATAAGCGTCTGCACTTGGATGTGGCTATCGCATGGGATACGGTGATTGGTCAGCAGCGCATTCAGGTGGATTTGACGCCCGAAACCTTCACTTACGGTGCCGGTGCACGTACCAATGCCACGCAGACGCAGTACATCTTCTCGAAGACGGTGGGTAAGCTGCTCGCTGATGTGCGCAACATGGGTTACACGAAGGACAACATCTTAATTCATGGTAAGAAGGGCTTTGTCACGAAGCCGCGTCCGGCGTATGATTTGGAAAATGGTGGCAGCAGCGAACCGGTGTGGCATCGTACGATGTTGGACTTGGTGGCAGCCATCGCTTTGGTGGATCGTGGTCGCTTCATCGGTACGGTGAAGTCTTATCGTGCTGGACACACCTTGGACGTGCGTCTGATGACGTTGTTGTACATGCACGACTTGCTTGAAATCGTTGAGTAATAGAAGAGGTGATGCATATGGCACAGAAGACTGTTCTTTGGTGGGGACGTTTTGATCCTAACTACTCTCGTAATCGTGTGTACATCGCCCTCTTCAAGGAATTGGGCTGGGATGTGCAGTTCTTCCATGTGAAGTATTGCTGCGCATTGGGCGATCTCGAATACGCATTTCGCGGTCCGAAGGGACTGAAGCCTGACTTGGTGTGGTTGCCCGTCGCCCGTCAGCGTGACTGCATGGCGGCGTGCCGTTGGGCACATCGTCGCGGCATTCCGGTGGCTTTCGACCCGATGATCTCGGCATGGGACAAGAAGGTGCTTGAGCAGATGAAGTGGAAGGCGGAAGAACCGCGCGCCAAGAAGTTGCTCAAGTGGGAAACGAAGCTCTTTAATGCCGTGGATTTGATGTTGTGTGACACCTCTTGTCATGCGGACTTCTTCCATAAGCATATGCAGGTGCCGCGTGAGAAGTTGCGCGTGCTCTTCACGGGAACGGATGAAAAGGTCTTTAAGCCCGCCGCTGAGGGTGAAGATCCGCCGCATGACCCGAAGGCTCCTTTGCGCATTCTCTATCATGGGGCTTATTTGCCGTTGCACGGTACGGAATACATCGTGGAAGCTGCTCGTGCGACCCAACACTTGAATATCCACTGGGACTTCCTCGGATGGGGCGCCTATAAGGCTCCGACTGAAGAGAAGGCCAAGGGCATTACGAATATCACCTTCCTTGAAAAGGTGCCCTATGTGGATGTGCCGAAGGTGATTCGTACCGCAGATATCGTCCTGGGCGTCTTTGGTACGACGGAAAAGGCCTCGCGCGTGATTGGTAATAAGGTTTATGAAGCCATGGCTTGTTGCCGTCCGGTCATCAATGAATACTGCACGGGTTACCCGCCTGAAGCGAAGGATTGCGAAGCCATCACCTTCATCCCGCCAGGGGATGCGCAGGCTTTGGTGGATGCCGTGGTGCCGTGGATTGATAAGCGTGCCGAATTGGAGGCATTGCGTAAGACCGCACGTGATTTCTTTGAGCAGCACCTCTCGATGGCGGTCATCCGTCAACAGTTGGCCGACATTCTCAAGGAGATGGGCCTCTAATCCTATTGTGACATATGCGTCAGGGCTTCTTTGACAAATTCATCTCTCGTTTAGATCGCATTGATGCGCCGGTAGCCTCGGCGCACATTGCGGCACTTGCGCGTGAACGTGGCTTTTTAGAGACGCTTTTCCAGTCCATTAATGAAGGGATTCTCGTTTTGGGTGACGAGATTCGCTTGCTCTATGCGAATCAGGCCGCCGAGACGATGTTGGGATTCTCTGCAGAACGTGAGCGTGGTAACTCCATGAAGCGTTATCTGCGTGACTGGGAAATTGATACGCTCTTACTGAGTCAAGTTGCCGACTGGAATCGCATTGAAGCTCGCGAGGTGACGGTTTCGTATCCTGAACATCGTGTGATTGCGTATTACGCACGACCGGTGGAGTTTGAGAATCGGACGGAACTGCTCTTGATGTTGCGCGATGTCACGCGTGAACGTTTGGCCGAAGAGGATACGTTGGCTGACGAACGTCTCGCTGCGGTGAAGACGCTCGTGGCCGGTGTGGCCCATGAGATTGGTAATCCGCTGAATGCCCTGACCATTCATTTGCAACTCCTCACGCGTGAATTGCGGAAGATTTCAGATGACGCCATGCGGGAGAATCTGCAGGAATTGACGGGTATCGCCTCCCAAGAGGTGACGCGGTTGGATGGCATCATTCGCCGTTTCTTGACGGCGCTTCGCCCATCTGAACCTCACTTGGTGCGCGGCAATATTCGAGAGGTGCTCTTAACCACCGTCAAACTCCTCACGCCAGACTTGGAACAACGTCGGATTGAATTGTGTTTGTCATTGCCAGAGGCGCTCCCAGATGTCTTTTTGGACGCGCAACAAATGGAGCAGGTCTTCTTTAATCTGCTGAAGAATGCGATGGATGCAATCCCAGACACGGGTAAAATCGGTCTCTCGGTGATGGTGGATGACACGGCGGTGAGCGTTTCGGTATTAGATAATGGCACTGGGATCCCTGAGGCATTATTGGGAAAGATCTTTGATCCCTAT
>JAGCML010000032.1 GCA_017646485.1 Kiritimatiellia bacterium | reverse complement strand
GTGGCGATTATGGCGGTGGGGGTCTTTATTGGACCGCACGGCATTGGACTTTTGGGTGGCATCGCAGACTGGATGCCGTCAGCGGTTACTGGTGAGTCCCTACGCATGGTTGTGGATGCTTTCGGCTTTTTGGGATTGGTCTTTTTGATGGCTTTAGCAGGTGCTGAGACCGATTTACGCATGTTAATCAATGAAAAACGTGCGGTGGCGTCCCTTTCAGTATTGACCTTTGCGATTCCGGCTGCGGCGGGTTATTTTGTCTATTGGCTATTTGATCGCACGCATCCGATTAGCGCATGGGTGTATGCTTCGCTCTTTGCTTCGCACTCAATTGGTATTGTCTTCCCCGTGATTCGTGAAATGGGGTTGGTGCGTTCGCGCTTTGGTATTGCGGTATTGTCTTCTACGGTGATTACCGACATTCTCTCCTTGGTGCTCTTGGCCGTCTGCGTGCAAGTGCAGTCGATGCAATTACATGCCGCCTCGGTGGTGGAGGGAATTTCCATTTTAGACCGCATGGATCTCTCTTTCCTGGGCGGATGGTTTGTTCCGGCGTTTATCCTGCTCATTGCGCTCTTTATTCTGGCGGTGATGGGGTTGGTGCCCTTGCTGTGGCGCTTGGTGGAACGTTGCTTGCCGCACGGGGATGAAACCAAGGTGACCTTCTTCCTCTTGGTGGTGTTGCTCATCGTTTTGGCTGGGGAAATGTTGGGCGTGAACCTCATTGTCGGCGCCTTCGTCGCTGGCATGGCGGTGGCTCGTGCGCCCCACTTCCACAATTCTGGCGAAGACTTACACCGTCGTCTGGAGAGCATTGGCTTTGGGTTGGTGATTCCCTTCCTCTTCTTAAGTGTGGGATTCCACGCAGATTTGGGTGTCTTCTTCGGCTTAGGGCAGGGTGGGGACATGGTGCGCAGTCTCTTGATTGCGCTGGCCACCGTGGTGGGCTTGGTCGGAAGTAAGGTCTTAAGCGGTTGGCTCGCAATGCGTATCTCTGGTTTCAATAATCGCCAAGGCCTCTGCGCAGGCCTCATGACGGTGCCCCAACTCTCCGCTACGCTCGCCGCTGCAGCCGTGGCGCTGAGTTTGAATTTGTTGGATGAGACCTTCTTCAACGCCATTGTCGTCCTCTCTTTGGTTACGACGCTCCCCGTGCCCACCTTGGTGCGCTTGTTGATTTCGCGAAAGGGCGTCTCGTTTGACACGCAAGAACGCGGAGAGGCCGCCATTAAAGAACCTGATGGCGTCTCCGAATTGGACCACTTGGGGCTCTCTGTTTAAGGAAGCGTCACCTGTGCTTGATTTGTTCTGAAAAGGAAGTTGTCCCGATGTCTGAAGCTCAGCCGTTGCTCTCCATTGAGAATCTCTCTGTTACCTTTCGCACACCCAGCGGATTGGTGACGCCCGTGCCGGAAGTTTCGCTCTATGTCAATGCCGGCGAACGCGTTGCCTTAGTGGGCGAAAGCGGATGCGGGAAGTCTGTCACCGCCCTGAGTGTGACCGCTTTGCCGCCTGCTGACCGCGCCATTCGCGAGGGGAAGATTCTCTTTAAAGGATGCGACCTCATCGCAGATGCCGAAGCCTTGCAAGCCGCACGCCGTCATGGCCTTGCCTATGTCTTCCAAGACCCAATGGCGAGCCTACATCCCGTCTTGCGTCTTCGTGACCAAATTGCCGAAGCCTTGCCCCCAATGCCTGCCGCCGCACGCCGTGAACGTGTTTTGGAATTGCTCAACGATGTGGGCTTGCCTGATCCGGCGCGCGCCGCAAATGCCTATCCGTGCGAACTCTCCGGGGGGCAGTGCCAACGCGTCATGCTCGCCATGGCCCTCGCTGCAGAACCGCAATTGCTTATCGCAGACGAACCCACCACCGCCTTGGACGTGACCACCCAACGCAAAATCCTGGGCCTCATGGATCGTTTAGCCCGTGAACGTGGTATGGCGCTCCTCCTCATTACGCACAATCTCGGTATCGTCGCCAGTTATATGGAACGCCTCTACGTGATGTACGCAGGACGCATCGTGGAAAGCGGTCCCGTGAAAGCGGTGATCTCCTCCCCACGCCATCCTTACACAAAGGGCCTCCTCGCCGCAGTCCCCAGTTTGCGTTTGGAACGCGACCAGCTGCAAGACATCCCTGGCACCGTGCCCCCACCGGGACGTTTCCCCGCAGGCTGTGCCTTTGCCCCACGTTGCCAATTTGCCACACCCGACTGCACACAAGCCGTGCCGCCCCTCTACGTCACCGACACCCGCGCCGTTCGATGCCCGTGCTTTTGAGAAGCGGCAGACGATGCAGGGTGACGTCGCACCCTGCGGCACCACTCATAGGAATGCGGCTGCGCCGCACCTGCTGACCCACGCCCTGCGTGAATGAGCCAGCCTGCGTCTGTAGGAAAGGTGTCTACGCGGTAAATC
>JAGCML010000322.1 GCA_017646485.1 Kiritimatiellia bacterium | reverse complement strand
TCGCAAAATGGCTTGTTGTGCATGCTGCGCAGGCTCTGCGGAAGGAGCATACCACGCATCATTACTCATGTTCACCAACAACTCAGCCCCATCCAGAACCGATGTGCGCGCCTCTTTTGCCACTGTATCTTCAAAGCAAATCAAAGGGCCCACCGTTAAACCAGAAGGCAAGCGAATCGTCTTCACCTCAGCGCCGGGTTCACAAGAGACTCCGCTTGGCACTAAACGTTGCAATACGGGGAAGGTTTTATCAAAGGGGAAGTATTCCCCAAAGGGCACCAAGTGACGCTTGGCATACATCTGCTTCGAATCTAAACCCGACGCAGTGAAAACCATAGCAGCATTGTAGTAACGACCATCTGGCAAAAGATACATCCCACCCAACAACAAGGTCTTATTCGAAGTCACCGAAAGATTGGTTAAGGCCGCCTCTGCACCTGCATGCGGCAAAATGTGCGTCATGATTGCGCTCTCTGGCCACAACCAGAAGTCTGCATTAAACAAAGCAATCACATCTGCATTTCGCTCACCTTGTTGCCAAAGGGTCTCGTGTTGCAACAACTCAGCCTGGAAACAACACGGCAAATCGGTGTGTTGCACAATCGCCACTGCATCACGCTTTTTCGGCGTCTGGTCATAGGTGTTGATTCGCTTTGTGCCAAACAAAAATGCGGCCAACAACAGGACAAATGCCAACGAACTTTCTGCCGAAAGCAAAATCTTCTCATGCTTTAGGGTGGGAGCACGATGCGTGACGCTCCACCAAAAACGTTCAATAATCGAAGCAATCGCGCCATTGACTGCGACCACCAAGGCGCTGACTAAGCAACTACCACCGATGGCGGCCAATTGCGTCACAGGCAACATCTGCGTGGTTGCGAGCGACAAGGGATTCCAAGCAAAACCCGAAAAGAGGTGTGCGCGCAAACATTCTGTTCCAGCCCACAACATCGGTTCGCATACAACCACCGCCAAGATTCTGCCCCACCCTGGCGTCATCGGCAGAAGGCGACGCATAAAGACTGCCGCAACAGCAAAGACACCTACGTACACCGCTAAAACTGCGCTTAAGCCCAACAACGCAGGAATAATCATTGGCCAAGGCCCACCATTCTCTGCCAAGACCAACATCCATCCCAATTGGAAGCACCACGAAACAAAGCCTGTCACCCATCCCAAGAGAAGGGCTCGCTTCAAACTGAGCTTACCACGCAATAAGAGCAACAGTGGCACTAATGCAAACCAAACATTGCCACTTTGAGCAAACGGCTCCCAAAGCGAAGCCAATAACAGTCCCGAAAGTCCGGCGACACCAAGTTGTCCTAAAGTCATTTTCACGGCATTATCCTCTCTGCCACGACAAGTGAGGTTCCTCCCTGTCCAAACATAGGCACGGTGAAAAGCGTGTGATGATACACGGCTTTCAACGCATTTAGTTTTGCCTCTTGTTCTGGATCAGGCGTTAACACGGGGTATTTTAAAGCAAAGGTATAACCACTCCAAGCGGCTAATTTGGCCGAAGCATCAATGGCCTGTGGTTTTGAAAAGGGGCCCATCTCTAAGCCCTTCGGCACACGTAAACCTGCCTCAACTGCGAGATAGGTATCTTGCGTCCAAATCAAATCGGTTTGCAACCGTTGGGCCGCTTGACGAAGGCGATCGGCGACCTCCCACAGTAAAAAGAGGTCTGGCTTCTCCTTCTGCTTCACCCAAAAACGATCTTGCCCGGCAATCACCCAATCTTGCGCCACAGGCGAAGCACAAAGCGTCAGCGCAACCGTTGCTAACGCAGCCCCTTTCACAAAGGCAGGTTTCAACGTATCAAAGGGTAAGTCTGCGCATCGCAATGCTATTGCCATTGCGAAAGGTAAAATCGCAGGAATGAGATAGTCATCATACGGAACTGGCGCAAGAAGATGTACCCCAGCAAGCGTTCCTGCGCAGAGCAACCAAAGTTGCGAAAAACACGGAAGCCCCTCTGAATGCGATTTAGTCGTAAGACTTCCCGTAATCCACAACCATCCAATCAAAATGCTCATCACGCACAATAAGGGATTAAAACGCATGAGACGAGCCACGCATCCAATCATTCCAACCAACCCCATGGATTCACGAGCCGCATGAAAACGTTGCGCCTCAAAGAATTGTTCTCCCCAAAGCAGCACCTCTGGCAAGAAGAGGGCGAGTAACGTCACCCCCGCAGAGAGGAGGAAGTACATCCACGCCCACGATCCTACGTTGCGACGATAAAAGAATAACCATGCCCCAATCGTGGGCAATAAGATTCCCATCGAAACACGCACATCGACCAAGGCCGCAAAAACCACTCCAGCAATTGCCACACAAGCGGAATTTAGGCGAACTTCAGAAGCGCTTCGATGCGTCAAAAGATACAACCCAAGTGCAATTCCAAGCGTGCACAGGCCATAGGTTTTCGGGATGGCAGTGAAATAGGTATACCACAAATTCACCCCGGTGAAGGCCCAAAACATCAGGCGAGCGAGGGGTTTATCTTCCGCTTTCGAGAGAGAACGATTCAACGTGCGATCTGCGATGCAGAGCGCGGCAATAGAGAGTCCTGCCGTGAAAAGACGGCCTCCCCAAATGCCAGCAGCCGACCATAACCAACCAAAACACGCATACACGGCTGGCATTAAGAGGCCTTGCGTGAAGAAAAAATCTCTGTGAGGGATTTCGCCCCCCATCATCTGACGCGCAGCGTACAAATACCAGCCCTCATCTTGATTAAGCGCACCGAGCAACGTATTCGCC
Source organism: Kiritimatiellia bacterium (assembly GCA_017646485.1). Taxonomy (GTDB): domain Bacteria; phylum Verrucomicrobiota; class Kiritimatiellia; order RFP12; family DVOR01; genus Spyradenecus. The sequence continues at coordinate 6,382 of JAGCML010000322.1, read as the reverse complement.
AGATAGCAAAGCACCGTCAAGCCGACCATGGTCCATAACCATCGGCTAAGACAGTTCGCTTTACCCTGTTGCGCAGTAATCACCCCTCTTCTCCACTCAAATGCGTTATGAATTCATACCAACGGAACTTTCCGATTCGCCAGAGATAGGAGGGAATCGTCGGCAACACATCACAGGTCAACCGGAAGATATTGACCGCGGAGAAGGTTTTACGCGGATGGCCTGCATAGAAGTGCATGTCTGGCAGAATAATCTTCGTCGGATCTTCTGGCCAATACCAAAGATGTTCGCCCAAATAGAAACACGGTGTGCCTGCTGCACGTAAGTCTCGCATCTGTGCCGCAGTTTGCCAAGCGGGATGCTGCACTTCACATTCTGCAAGCATCAATTTATAGTAAGTGTCAAAGACATGAGGCGCTGGAATATCTCGTGGTAGCGTTTCCCAAGCCGCCATGCAACGTCCATCTTCACGATAACGGTCATGCAACGACAAGATGTAGACCTTCGGTGCGGGTTCGCTCTGCATGGTTTCCACGATTGAGAGCGCGTAGTTGCTCATACCCACCGCATGGATGATTTTACCAACTGCAAAACAGTAGGTAATCGTTGCCAATGTCGCAGTAATCACCGTGCCCAAAACACGTCCCACCCAAGGCGAACGCGTCACATTGATTGTCATCGCATTGAAGGCCACAATCACTGGGAACATCCAGAATTGAGGCACATAACGCACATAGCCCATCGTCTTCACGGGCTGAATAAAACTCGTTGCCAACAGCACGATGAGCAACCATGGCGTCCCACATCGTCGTGTAAAGCATAGCGTTAGCAAGGTCAAACACATGACCACGCGGAAACCACTCCCAAGCCCACTCACTTGGTCCAAGTGGAAGACCGGATTAAAGGGTTTCTTGTCCAACTTCCATTCGTAATAACGATGCGCCAACCACTTTGAGATGTACGCATTCGTCACACGTCCAAAGTATCCCATCGCTGCGGCATCATCATTCAACAAATCAAAATCTGCCGTCATCGCAGGCAAGGTAACATTCTTAGAGAAGGTGTGCTCGGGATAGAAGGGGCCACCATAATTCGCCCAGTTGGTCAAGTAAGGCGAAAATCCAACAAAGAGTGCCAATAAGAAGCCTGCCGTATTCGCTGCAACCCACTTCCAGAAGGACTTTGGATTTAACTTTCCACGCACTGCCCCCCACAGCACGGGAATCGTGAAAATGACAGCGGTCATCACCAAGCTAATCGCACCGGTGAATTTTAAATTGCACCCCAATACAGGGGCAATCACCAGATAGGTCAACCACACCGTGGCCCCAGTCTTACGATAGGCACAAGCCGCCAACATCGCAATCAAGAGCAGTGCATACAGCGAACCATCCTGTGCGCCATAAAATGCACTCGCCACCACACCCGGCGAAAGCAACGTCAACGAGGCGAAGAAAAAGCGCTTCCAACGTCCCTGCCCAAACAAAAGAGGTGTCACACGCCAAGTCATACCGCCCAACGCCACACCCGTGAGCAGAATCAAGGTGTCACCCGATTCAAGATTACCCGTAATCGCAGCCGTTACCGCACTCCCAACCCATCCTGCACGAGGCAGATAGGCCGTGTGATAACTATTGAAGCAGAGCGGATCAGCGCCCGTCGCCTCTAACAACAATTCTCGCGTGGAATCAAAGACGGGATTCCAACCGTTTAAAAGGAAATGTGCCGCAGGAAGATGGTAAGCCTGCGCATCCCACCATGAGAAAAAGATGAAACTCTGATCAATGGCAAAGAGTAAACAGACCAACCCTAAAAACCAGCCGATGCGAATAAAGCCATCACGGAAGGTGCCACCACCCACCAAGGCAAGTCCCATTGCACCAAGGCACCCTAAGATGCCATAGGTCGCAGACACCCCAAACCCAAAGAGAAAACCAAGCGATGCAAACAACACCGTCAAAGACGGGAATGCCAACAAAACCGCAGGCAACGGAAACATCTTCCGCTTGAGCACGGCGCTCCAGAAGCCCCCCCACTTCTCACAAGTTTCATCCGTAAACGAATCTTGAATGAAGGTTTCTACGGGCTTTAATGTTTGCGAAACAACATGACGAATCGCCTGCGGAAGGTGCTTCCGAGACGATTTCCGATGGTGTTTTTTATGTTTTTTAGTATTTGACATAAAACGGAAATACCGCCCGCGTCAGATGACGGGGCGGCATTCTCAAATTTGAATTAACGCACAGGGTCAGCGGCGAGCTCAGGGAAAAGCGTGCTCTGCACGTTGAGCGCCTTACGCTGAGCATTGAAGTATTCCATGGCAGCCTGACGCTTACGCTGTTCAATCATCTCTTCACGGATGACTTCAGCCGTAGTAGCTGGAGGCACAGGAACGATCAAAGCGGTCACAGAAACCGTAGCGGGCGTGCTTTCGGTCTTCACGAGAATGTGAGAAGCGCGCACAGTGCCAGCAGCATCATCGCGTTCGGTCACCTTCACGATGTGATAGCCGAAGTTGGTCTTCACCACTTCACCAATGACGCCCACTTCCTGTTCGTAAGCAGCCTTTTCGAATTCAGGCACCATCATGCCCTTACCGAAGGAGCCCAAGTCACCACCGCGCTGACCAGAGGGGCAGTCGGAGTTTTCAGCAGCCAATGCAGCGAAGTCTTCGCCAGCGAGCAAACGTGTACGAATCGCGTCAATCTTTGCCTTAGCAGCGGTAGCATCTGCGTCAGCAGCAGCCGTGCGCTTGCCCATCTTGACAATAGCCTTTGCACCTTCCACGTCCAAAACAGGCGTCACGGCGCCTTCGGGCGTGGCATTAATCGTAGCCCAAGCTGCGCCAAAGATGCGTTCCATCATCGCTTCAGGCTGTTCAATCGGCACCTTCACCATGGAGTTAGCAGCCACGAGCGTTTCAAAGGATGCAGGGGTTTCAGCGATCTGCTTTGCATAATCCGCCATGGTTTCATTGGCAAGTGCGACTTCTGCCGCATTCTTATCCACCGCAGCCTGCACTTCTTCTGCGCTCACCACAATCTGACTGAAGACCTTTTCATCCAGAAGGCGCTTTTCGAGCATACCCTTTTCAATCAATTCCTTCGCGCGTTCTGCGCCTGCGGGGTGTTCAGCCAAAAGTTCGTCGAACTTCTTGCCGGTTTCCTTTTCAATCGCTGCGATTTCCGTAGCGAGATAGGCCTCATCCAAAGCAATGCCTTCCTTGGCAGCGGCCTGTGTAATCACATTTTCAACCACAAACTTCTGCACGAGCGAACGGCGGAATTCCTGCTTAGCCTGCGGCAATTCGCTCGAAGGAATCGGGCGACCCGAGTAAGAGGTCACCAAAGCCACCATTTCATCCACCTGCTTCGTCAAATCTGCCCACGTCATCTGAGCATCACCGACAGAAGCAATCACATCCGTATCTTTCGGAGGCGGAGGAAGTGCCACGACATCGCTCTGCACGCCAGCAGGCATTGCGGACATCTCTAATGCGACCTCGCCAGCTTCAGGCGCAGCCACCTGCTCTACTGCAATATTCACATCTGTATTCTGAACTTCTGCTTCCGACTTATCGCAGCCAGCCACAAACGTCGCGGCCACAGCAAACATTGCGGAACCAAGAACCATTGATTTCTTCATTTTCTTTAACTCCTTGAGTGAAGTGTTGAAATCTTACTATCAACAAACTAAAAACTGACTGTTAGTGTACCATAAAATGATGTCATTTTGCTACTTATTAAGGTAGCGAAATCACCTTTCGATTCTACTGGTTACAATGCAATACACTTCGTCTTCCCCAAATTGCCATTTAGACACCCCTCAAACCGCCTTTTTACCGCCATTTACATCACGAAAAAGCCCCTCGAGCGCAATGCACTCGAGGGGCGAGGTGTTATATCTTGTTGTGGGGTTACTGGTTAGTCTGTGTGTTTAGGAGATTCAAGTACACAACCCTCAAGACGCAGACACAATATCAAACCAAAGCCCCTTTTTGCAATAGCTTTTTTCACATACCCCTAACCCATGCGCATTTTCTCTACAAGACACCGTCAGACAAACACCCTCCAACCCCTCTAAAATGCCGTATTTTACGCCATATTATCCATTTTTATGTTCTTTTTAGGCATCTTGACCAAAACACATCTTTTTTTACGTACCCCCAAAAATATACGCTCACTCCCCTCTTTTAGCGCATCTTATTCCCCTACTCCAATTACCGCATACGCTTCTCTCTTGCGAACCATGCTTTCAGCAAATCCTTTGCAACTGGGAGTGCCGTTGAAGCACCATAACCCCCATTTTCAATTAAGACAGTAATCGCGATTTCTGGATTCTGTGCGGGTGCAAAGCAGGTAAACCACGCATGATCTTGACCGCTATTTTCTGCCGTTCCCGTCTTCCCACACACTTCAATCGCCCCCAACCCAATTCCTTTAGATGTCCCCGAAGTAACAGACCCCCGCATGAGCGACTTCACGCGATTCGCGACAGGACGCGACCAAATGCGTGATGCCGTTGGCTTCTGTTTCAACTCTAAGTGTAAAGGTACATAGGCCCCTTCATTTGCAATGGTCGCAGTCATTGCCGCAATGTGAAGGGGTGTGAGGAGCAAATCCCCCTGCCCAAAGCCCAAATAGGCGATACGATTCGGCGCATAATGCAGTTCTGGCACAACGCCCGCCTTACTCCCTAAGGAATATTGACCGCTTTCAGCCAAGGTAATCCCATCTCGAAAACCGCATCGTGTAGCGGCATCTTCCACGGCTTTCCATCCGCAAGCCGAAAGGGCCTTCGCAAACCAAATATTTGAACTCTCAGCAAAGGCTTTATCAATCGCCACCGCCTCTCCTGCCTTTTGCGGATGCGTATCACGAATGGGCTTGGTATAGGCTCCTGGCGACCATCCCTTTGGAGGACAGACATAACGTCCCCCCTTTCCCCGTTCAAGGGCGAGGGCCGCAGAGAAAATCTTAAAGACCGAACCCGGCGGGTAAAGCCCCTGGGTAGCACGATTAAAGAGTGGCGTATTCCGTCGGTCGCGCTCTGCGGCAAGGAAGTTCGCTTCTAAGGGTGCAGGCGAAGAGACTAAGGCCAAAATCTCACCATTGCGTGGGTTTGAAACCACCACTGCGCCGCGCCGTTCTTTCATTAAACCATAGGCTAAACGTTGCAATCCACTGTCCAGTGTGAGACGCACATCCTCGGGTTCGGGTTGCTGTAAGAGGTCGCCCAAGCGCTCTGGCGGAGCTGCGCCCCATAATCGTGCGGCAAAGACACGCTCCAAACCCGTGGTGCCACGTCCTTTAATATCATAACCAATCACATGAAATGCGGCAGGACCCAAGGGCGCTTCGTGTCCCCACTTACCATTTTTGCTTGGCCCAGAGAGTAATTCGCCATGACGATCTAACAGTTTACCGCGTGTACGACGTTGCTCTTCACGAATGGGAGGGCGTGCATCATGATTCCGTTTGAAGCGTGTGAGCGCCACATCTCCACCGCCGCGGATTTGCCAATAGGCTTGATGCACCAACAACCCAAAGAAGCAGAGCGCCACCAATGTGGTTGCAATCCATCCGCCTCTAAAGCGACGAAGGAGCGCCCAAATGAGCAAGGCCGCCGCCACCAGAGCAAAACTTCCAAGGAAAAGGAGTTGAATCGCACCCATCACGCTTTTACTTCAAAACCAGACCTACCCATGCGCATGACTTACACGCAAGTAGGCTTGTCTTCACAAGACCATTCTCTCAAGCCATTCAATTACTTCGCGTCTTCGGTGACACGCATCAACTCTTCAATCGAGGTGAAGCCATTGAAGACCTTACGCCAACCATCCTGACGCAAGGTCGTCATCCCTTCAGCCATTGCGGCCTTACGGATATCTGCCGAAGAGCGACGCGCAATAATGTGCGAACCGATTTCTTCGGAGACACCAAGGAGTTCAAAGATTGCGCCACGGCCTTTATAACCCGTGTGAGCGCAGGCATCACACCCATGTGGCGCATAGACAAAGTCTTGCGGCGGAGCATAAGGCTGATCCCACCAGCCCTCCTTCAAGGGAATTTCGGCACGACACTTCGGGCAAAGACGACGCGCTAAACGTTGCGCCAAAACGCCAGCCACAGCGGAGGCCACCAAGAAGGGTTCTGCGCCCATATCCACCAAACGCGCGAAGGCACCAGCCGCATCATTTGTATGCAGGGTGGAGAACACCAAGTGACCCGTCAAAGAGGCATTAATTGCAATCTCAGCTGTTTCACCGTCACGAATTTCACCCACCATGATGATATCGGGGTCTTGACGCAAAAAGGCGCGCAAAGCACGAGCAAAGGTCAACCCAATTTCAGAGTGCACCAAGACCTGATTAATGCCCTTC